>JAJZOM010000179.1 GCA_021811505.1 Thermoplasmata archaeon
TTCCTTGGAGATATTGTGGATTACGGCCCTTACCCTGCAGAAACCATAGATCTTGTCAGGCAGACTTTTGACATAGTCATACAGGGGAACCATGATTATGCAGCGGCCAACAATGCGGATTGCCTTTGCGGACAGGAGAACCATGAGCTTTCTGTGTACACAAGGGAGAACCTGACCATGCCCATGATCGGGAAGGAAGACATACAGTATCTAAAGTCTCTTGAACCCACCCTTACAAGAGAGTTTGACGGCATGACCTATGAGATGAGCCATGGTTCGCCCTCAAACAGGCTTTATGGGTACATGTATCCCTGGAAAATCTCTTCTGAGTTCCTCAGGAATGAGATAGGACGTCCAGCGGATTCTGACATTATAATGGTGGGACACACGCATTACCAGTTCTATGTGCCGTTCGAAGGAAAGATCGTAGTAAATCCCGGATCGGTGGGGCAGCCGAGGGATGCCACATACCCGTCATACCTGATTATAGATACGGATAAAATGCAGTTCACCATGAAGCGAATCAAATACGATTACTCTAAAATCAAGAACAGGATAATTGAACTGGTGAAAGACAGGAAAATGCTTGATCAGAATCTGAGACTATTCAGATTTTCTTAGGAATCTTGCCTGATATCCTTATGAAGCTTTCTGAGGATTCTTTTCCTGATATTTCGAGACCATATGCCCCCATAAACCCGACTATGCCCTCACACGTACACATTGCTGCCTGTCTACTGTAACCGACCCCTGATATTACAACACTTACGTTATCGCCTGTTATCTCGATGTTAAGAAAATCCATCGGTAGCATTGAGGAATAAGTGTCTGCCATCTCTTTCAGTTTTACGATATCCGGAGCGTACTGTTTCACTATGTTTCCGGCCACTGTTCCACGTTCCCTCCACTTCTCAAGAGTCTGATCATGGGAATGATCCAGGGACGTCACTATCATATGGTCGAGCAGCAGGGATGGAACCGGAACAGCATCAAGCGCCCTTACCAGTTTCAGAAGCACTAATGATTTCTGAATATCCTCACACCTCATCCCTGTCCTGCTGATCTCGATATAGTTTTTGCAGGCTTCTGCAACCACAGAACTTGCGGTCTTCCCTTCCTTCTCAGCCTCCTCCTCTATATCGCTCACCAAATTTGCCTTTAAAGAAACGTTTAGCCTGCTCATCTAATTTCGCTAAAAGCATAACTCAAGAGGGGATAAAAAAATTCTCCATTGCACATGATGAGCACATGTTGTGTAACTATGCACAGATATGACCAACGGGTAACCTTTAAGCTTTTATAATTACATAGTATAAATCATTCAGTACAATTAATAGGTGATAGAATGTATATATCAGTTCTTGCTGCAACGATCTTCATATTTTTAGCAAGTTCACTGCTGTCTGTCCTGCTCACCATGAATTTTTTCCGCAAATCACTGATAAGTTATATTTATTGGTCAACAGGGATGTGGCTGTTCGCTCTTGCCTCTCTTCTTGAGATATTTTTTTCGGTGGGGATATATAACATTCCGCTCATAGATGTTTATCTCTTTTCTGTCGCTGTCCTTGTGCAGCTCCTGTCATTGGGTTCCCTTGCACTCACCAAAAAGGATTCAGTTTTCAGGGCGTATGCTGGGTATTCAATAGCAGCTGACGCCCTTCTTGCCGCTGCTCTTGTCATTTATCCTGTCGGTTACATATTGACCAATGGAGTAGTATTTGGGCTTCTTCCCCTGTTTGTCATCATTGTGTCTTCCATCATTACATTTCCTGCTGCGGTTATACTTATCGTGGTTGGTGCCCTATCATACAGAACCGGCAAAGACGCAAGAATGCTGAGCATCATAGCTGGCACCATCGTTGTCAGCATCGCTGGTACCCTATATATAGCTGCATACCCTGCTTTCCTCTACTATGCGGAGTTCATAGGTATCGTACTTCTTTGGATTGGGTTTGTTGACTTCAGATACCTGTTTCATGCCAGGGAGGTGAATAAATCTGTCAATGGTTAGTTTTGACCGGTTTCTTTTCGCATTTACAATAGGATCGCATATTGTTCTCGTTGCAATGAGCATATCTCTGATCCTTTTGATAGCTGTGCTTGAATATTTCAATCTGCGGAAAAGGGATGAGGTTCAATCAGACCTCATTAGAAGACTGAAACGGGTATTTATCATTTCCTTCGGTGTGGGTACTGCATCTGGGATTGTGGTTGCTGTCGAGCTTATCAACCTGTTTCCCGGTTTCATGACTGTTGTGTCAGAAACAGGCATCATCGGTGCCTTCTACCTGGAAATTTTCGCATTCTTCCTTGAGACCATCGCACTTGTAATTTACGTGTATTTCGAAGATACGTTCAGATGGAAGTATGCCAATTTCACTCTTGCATCCATTACGGCTTTCGGCACTCTGCTTTCTGGTGTCCTGATAACCATGGTCAACGCCTGGATGAATACCCCAAACGGTTTCTACTTCGATACCGCGAATGGAATGTACTCTTCCACAGCCAGGATCATCGTGACCAGTGTGTGGGCCCCGCTGGCTACCGTATCAACCTTTTCAGAAATAGTTCACGTGCTCTCCACAACGGTTTTTGCTGGAACCATGCTCATGGGATCATACTTCGCATACAGGTACCTGAAGGCCAGGAATGATTCGGAAAAGGGAATGTTCAGGTCAGTGCTCCGTAAGATCAGCGGAATTTCCATCATTGGCATAGTCCTGGCCGGCATAACGGGATCCAATGAAATGGCAACTCTTTTGCAGTACCAGCCGCTTAAATACGCAGCTTTGGATTTGAATCCGAGTCCCGGCACGGGATTTTCTGAGAGACTCTTCGGCAGTATCTACAATGGTCACGTAGTTGGTGCTATCCAGATACCTGGGCTTCAGGCGCTCCTTGCTAAGGTTGAGACTGGTATCACACAGCTTCCAGGACTGAGCAGTTATCCCTCATCGATCTGGCCGCCTCTATGGACACACGACACATTTGACATAATGGTGAGCGGTGGCCTTCTTCTGGGTCTGTTCCTCTTCGTTCTTTTCCTGTTTTTCGTATTAAGGAAGGATTACGTGAAGAACAGCGTCATGCTTTACCTCCAGGTCATCTTTGGATTCTTTGCCTTCCTTGTCTATGAAGACGGATGGGTCACTGATGAGGTGGGAAGGCAGCCCTGGATCATCTATAATATGATGACAGTGTCGCAGGCTGCAAATTATTCCACAAGCCTTCTCATACCCGGCTATTTAATCATAGCCTTTTACATAATAGTAATACCCGCCACCTTCTACTTCTTTGCGAGGATTTTCAATTCCACACCTACATCAGAGAAAGTAAATCCAGTGCCGCAGGGAGGTGTTGAGCATTAACTACATTTTTTATTTCGATTTTGCAGTGTTTGCGGTTTTTGTAACGCTCTTCATAACCGAGGTCATGGGAAGCGTCATGATCCTGATAGGATGGGATAAATACCGTAGGGGAGTACTGGATTACATCATTCCCGTATGGGAGGTCACGGGCACCTTTGCCGCATTCTGGGTTGTTGCCTCGGATTTTGCATTTCCAAAGATTCTCATTCCGCTCGCGGATATCTTCCCGTGGATGATCATGCTTTTTCTCATCCTCTTCGTTGCAAGGAATTCAACGATTGTGTTCGCTGAATTTATTATGAAGAAGGGCTGGCTTGACGAAAGGAAACTCTTTTCTGGATATGCTCTGTCCACCCTTCTTATTGCAGTTGTTGTCCTGATTGTTCTCTCCGGCATCATTGGAGGAACGGGAATCAATCTTTCCAATCTCTCTTTCAATATGGGAGCGTGGGTGTCCAGTGCCGGAGGCTGGCTCTTTCTCATTGGAGTTGTTATAATTGCCTTGGGTCTTGCACCTGTCTTTTACAACGTGTCCGACATGAAGAAACTCACTTTGCCATTCACAGCATTGGGAATAGCAATTTCCACGCTTGCATTTTATATTCTCAGCCCGGGTTCATTCTCTGCCTTGGTTATAATTCCAATTGTCATGACAATTCTTGTACCCCTACTGTTCCTGATTCAGCCACTGAGGAAATTTGTCACAAATAAACTCTTTTTCATTGGCTGGGCTTCAATAGATATTTTCACAATGAATTTCATGGTGTATCCCAATGCCTTCGGAAATAAACTGCCTGTGGATGCATTCACGACCACCGGTCCGCTGACTGGAATGTATTTTGTGATAAGTCTGCTTGGTGTTGTAATTCTTGGAATCCTTGTATCACTCTATGCCTATGCAGTCAGACGAAAATCAATGATAGCCTGATTATGGATTATGACACAGGCGTATTGATCTTTCCTTAATTTTCTGTTATTGTGATCTTTCTTTTCATTTCCAAAGAGATTCTGTCTCCCGGTTTAATTGATCTCTTTTCTTCAGAATATTTTGCAAGCACCTGGAGTATCTGATCATCTTCATACTTTACGCTGACCCTGTAATTCTCACCCTCAAATCCAATGGTTTCTACGGTGCCATTAAAACCGGTGTGAACTTCTGAAATCTCAAGGTCTGAAGGATGGACTCCCATCTTCTTTCCCTGGAGATCGATTATGTTGTATCCAAAGAATCTCGCTATCTCCTCGGACTGAGGATTCATAAACATATTCTCTGGGCTGTCAATTTTCATGAGCTTACCCCTGAATATTATTCCAACAGTATCCCCAAGGTACAAACCTTCCTGTATGTCATGCGTAACGTATATGATTGTCAGGCCGAGGTTCCTGGAAATGCTCTTGATTTCTCCTCTCACTTCTGATCTCAGTTCAGGATCCAGGGAACTCATGGGCTCATCCATGAGCAAAAGATCAGGTGAAAGAACTATGGACCGTGCCAGAGACACTCTCTGTCGTTCACCGCCGGAAATCCTTGATGGGAGCCTGTCAAGGGTATGCTCAATTCTCAGAAGAGACGCGATCTCCTCGACCTTTTCGCTGACCTTCTTCTCATTCATTCTCCTGGATCTGAGCCCGTAGGCTATGTTATCATATGCGGACATATGGGGAAAAAGAGCAAGGTCCTGAAATATCAGCCCGATATTTCTCCTGTCGACTGGAAGTCCCGTAACATTCCTGTCGGAGACTATTATTTCACCGGAGTCTGGATAATCTAGTCCTGAGATGTTCCTGAGCAATGATGTCTTTCCGGATCCGCTTGGTCCCATAAGGGTAAAAATTTCACCTCTGTTGACACCCATGTTTATATCACCAAGTGTGAAGTTCCCCCTGTACGTTTTCCTGAGACCGTTTATACTAACGTATTGCAATGAAATTCTCACCGATCCTCTGAATGATATAAAAGAACAGGAAGCTCAGCAATAACAGTACCGATGCCGCTGCATAGGATGCAGATACCAGCTTCAGCGACTGAAGGGAGTATATTTCCACACTGAGTGGCATAAATGTATATGTCGAGAGAAAGTTCGTTGCGGTGAACTCGCCCATACTTATCGCAAAACCAAACATCAGCGCGGTTCCCAGGGCAGATCCAGCCAGTGGCAGTTCAATTTCAAAGAAAGCGTTTCCGCCGAGAGTGGAGGGGGCTTCCCACATTGAATCAGGAATCCTTGAGAAGCCGCTGGATATTATCCTGAGGACAATTGGGACCGCAACAGAAGTCTGAACGAGTACAATCAATATCCAAATGTACCCCGGAGAAATGTTGCCCTGAAACATTATTGATACCGAGAAAGCCATCACTATTCCGGGAATTACCAGTGGTATAAACTGGAATGAGTCCAGTATTGAATCCGGCGACAGTCGCAGGCGTCTTTTACCCACTATCCACATCATCCCCAGCAGGGTGGAGATGATAGCTGTCAGAGTACCGTAGAACACTGTGTTAAGGAATGGTACCAGCGGTGATATTCCGAATGTCGAATGAATGGAATTTCCAAAAATTGTATAATAGCCGGAAAAGCTTATTCTGGTTCCCCAGTTAAGATCGATGGACGATACAAGTACAGAACCAAGTATAACCAGCTCAATCAGACTGAATGCATACATGTAAATCTTCCCTGCCCCTCGCCATTTTCCTCGTGCGGTCCACTCATTGGCCTCTTCCTGAGTACCGGTAACCCTTTTTTCCCTCATCCAGATCAGTGAATAAACCATCACAGGTATTACAAGAATTACTGTCTGAAACAGGCTGAAAAGCACTCCCAGATTTACATTTCCCAGAGTCTTCACAAGGAAATAGATCCAGGCTTCTATTGTGAAATTACCTGTCCCCCCAATGATCAGCGGTGCAGTAAATCCAGCAAAGGAATAAAGAAATGCCAGTAATGCCCCTGAAAGACCGGCAAGCACTCCATCTCTCCCCCATACAGTGCGGAATATTTTAAATTGATCTGCACCAAGCGTTTTGGCAGATTCCTCGAGTGACCTGTCCGCCCGCTCAATGGTGATTGACGTAAGGAATGCCACCAGTGGTGCGTTGAAGAACGTGTTGACAGCAATGATCCCTGGTAAACCGTATGATATATATCTGAGGAAAAATATTCTGGATCCAAGGAATGATGAGGAGCCGAAAATCGATATGAAGGCTATCACAACCACAATCGACGGAAGAAAAAATGGAAGGACGATCAGAGATCGGAAAAATCGCCTGAATCTGAATCTGTATCTCCCGAGAAAAAGGCCAAGTGGGAATCCAACTATAAATGAGAATAACGCACTTATTGATCCCTGAACAGTGGAGTTATATATTGCCTCCATGCCGAGCTTTGAGATGACGCCGGATTTGAACAGTGAAACCAGATTCAGATCGCCCGGAAAAATGCTGAACAGGTTCACCACCGGAACCACTATCACAAGAATGAGGAAAATGGACGGGGAGAAGAACATCGCCCATTTCAATACCGTTGAAGCATGCCTGTTCATCACTTGATTGCCAGCCATTCGGTTTCCCAGGTCTCAAAGTTGTCATATATTGCGGTGGCGTTGATATAGTCGTTGAGCGGTGTGATATTACTCTGATTCATCGTGACGTTATAATAAGACGGCATGGTTATGGTGGAATTTGCAGGATACATCCATTCGTTGGTGGGAATCTCGTTCTGAACATTGTTTCCCAGAAAGTAATTCACGAATTTCTCCTCGAGTGTCAGATTTCCAGATCCATTAACGATTCCTATACCGTATATGGTTCTCCATCCGTAGTATGTGCCATTGTAAACGCTTACAGTCGAACCCGTGTCATTTCCATACCCAAAGTAATCGTTATAGGCCGGATCAGTCAAATAACTGACGAGCAGGGATCGGTTGGAACTGGATTCAAAATGGCTGAATGCCGAACTCCAGTCTGTATATACGTTCTGGTTGCTGTTCAGTGCGGGCAGAGAGGAGTTCCACCACCTTGTCCAGTTTTCATGAAGAACATACTCATAATACGCTATCTCCCACAGAAGAAAACCCTCTCCCGTGTTGCTTGTTGTGGGATTCTCAATGATAAGGTTACTGACATTGCTGCTGGACAGAAGATCCTGAAAGGTAGGACTGAATTTACCTGTGAATGTCCTGTTGTAATCTATCCCCAGGTATGAATACTCGTAGGGCGTTATATACTGCGAAGAGTAGCCCATCTCTTTCAGAAGCGTTGAATTTATATAAGAGTCAGCTTCCGGCACATATTTTACCAGAAGACCGTCATTCACCGCCTGAATCCCGTTCATGTTGGTCAGCCCGATCACGATATTTGCCTGCGGATTTGACCTTTGAGCCTCAAGGGTCTGAAGTATGCCTGCCTGTGGCTTTTCCACATCTATTGTTACTCCGTACTCTTTCTCAAAAGTTCCGAAGACATTCTTGTATGTCTGGTTTGGGTTACTGCCGTATTCCATGAACGAGCCGTATGTATATATCACAATGACATTTCCTGCCGGCTTCCTGGATTCAAGTCCGTAAAATATAGAAAAACCGGCTATGACTACAACAATCGCTATCACAATTCCAATTATCTTCTTCTCAAAAGGTTTCAACCTTCCGTTTTCTTTCTCTCTTGTAGGATTCATATGATTCTCCTACCAGAGCAGCGATGGACAAAGCATGCTTTCCTCCGCCGGAATTACCCGGATCAGGTTCAAGGGTCGGCAGTTTTAACACTGTCCTCTCAGCTTCTACTTTCGCTCCCCTAGCTTTTTAATGATTACAAAATACTTAATATCCTTTTCCTAGGGATATCCGCTAGTTTTCGCTAAGTGCGTCAGTACAAGGAAAAACCAGTCACGTGAAGATCTTTTTTCTGTATGATGTCCTTCCGAGTATCAGAATATCCAGAAACAGGTTTAATCCAAGCACGATTATGGCGAGCAGCAGTGTGTCAATAAGAAATGATTCATGTGTTAATCCCATTGGTATGGGTATGGGAGATCTCAAAACTGCGATTTCAGGATAGGGGAAAAGAAGTGTCATAACTATTCCCCCTGCATCAAGGAGGAGAAGGAAAACGGAGGTCCCTATCTGCCCAAGATCAAGCACGTCATAGAACAGATACGTAAGCAGTATAGCAAAAACGCCGAATATCACAACCGGGGCCTCGATCACATAGAGTGCACCGGCACTGACAAACCCCATACCGGCCACAAGAATGGAAAACTTCTGCCATTTGTCCAGTTCTCTCAGTCTTGTCTTCTTGAGCCAGATTGCAGACAGACTGATCAGTGCAAGGCTTATCAGTATCATGAAATCTGTGATGCTTACCAGAAATCCGCTGCTGACTGTGTATAGAACTGCTATGAGCAGAAGAGTTATCACCCATGAGAGGGATGTTATTGCCTTTGGAAGGAAACCGTCCTCTCCGAGGGCACCCAGGTGCCTGGAAGCCGAGAAGAATGCCGGCACAAAAGTTGTAACGGATGCGACAAGAAAAATGATGGCCATTATTACCTCCCAGTATACACCCGTAAACTCCTTTGCTATGTATATTGCGGGAATCGATTTTGTATCGATGACTGAAAGTGAGGGTTTGACTGCAAAAACGGCAATCGCAAACAGAATATTCACAAGTGATGAGATTATCACAGTCAGGACAACAGCCGCAGAGATGTACGTCTCCTTTCCGACCTCTTCCTTACCAAACAACTTCTTTCCGAGTGGGATCCTGGACTTATCAAGACCTTCCCTGTTGAGCGTCAGTATTTCCTGAAAGCCAAAGAATATGATGTACAGATAACCCGTGTTGATTATAATGTCCTCTATCCAGTTATATCCGTTCAGGGCAAGCAAGCCTGACATGTTCCAGTGCCCCCTGAAACCCAGATTGAAACTTTCCACCACCAGCATCAGCACCATGAATATTACAAGGATAATCTGCACGTTGCCGATCTGTCTGAGGAACCTTTTCTCAAAGAGGGCGTTGATGATGAACCACAGTACAAAAACAGCTGCGATCACAAATACAATGGTATTAACCTCCAAGGATGATATGCCGTAACCATTGAGCATCCTGGACATCACGCCGAAATCAAACTCGACAAAAAGAAGTGCTGAATAAGCTGCAAGGGCTGTGTTTGCGATCCATCCCGATATACGGGTGATGAAGTATCTGAGGCTCTTATGACCGGCGGAATGCCTGACTATTCCTGATCCCCAGATC
>JAJZOM010000090.1 GCA_021811505.1 Thermoplasmata archaeon
TTTTCTTGTTTTGTTTGTTCATCGCCTACGCACCAGCACATACGGAGTTAACAAGATCACCCAAACCTTGCAATGGACAGGAAATAGCGCAGGGGCCACTTCATCTTCTGAAAGTGTCCAGTACCAAGTTTTGCAGGATTATTACCAAAATTATCAGAATATAACGCCAAGTGTTATGAACACAACAATATCTTTCCTTCTTGGCTTGGCTGAGATTATTGCTGGCGATTGGGCCATAGCAGTCCTAATTCCGTTTGCCATTCTTTCATTTGCCCCCAGTGAACCAACTAATTTCTACACAAATACATTAACACGAACATATGATGCAGGTCAATATTATAACTTGGGACTTCAGCGTGAGGAATACTATACACTTGGATACAATTATGGATTCCTTGACCTATACTGGAAATCAGTTTTCATCTTCGGGCTAGAATTGCAAAATGTTTTCCAATCACCTCACTATGATAGTAACACCTATAATAATCCGGTAGTGAACTATTTCACTTATTCTGCAAGCTACACTATTGTTGGGCCACAAGGATATGATCTATGTGGCGGCTCCGACACGATTGGTTTTAACATAGGACAGTATGCATAGGTGCGTAGGCGATGAACAAACAAAACAAGAAAATATTGGTAATTATTATAATCACTGGGTATCTCGTCTTTACCGGAGGACAATTTCTCACTAAACCAGCTGATCTTAATGCGATTGGGGGCAGTAGCATCGCAAGTTATTCTATTTACTCATTAGAAAAGCCACAAGGACTGAATCTAGGGATTAGCAAAGATAACGCAACATTTTTCTTTCTCGTTAATGCTAAGTTAAGCCCTTGGATCAGTAATGACCCACTGGTTCTTGGAATATCTGTGTTAAAAAGTTTACCTCATACCTCTTTTCCTTATACCTCACTCTCTTTATCACTTAGCAATGTTACACTAGCGGTTAATGGTACACAACAGGAGATAACGTTTTATCATAAAGATATGAACAGTAATGACTCCATGATTACATACAGCTACTTGGTAAACCCGATTCGGACGTATGTCGGGAATTTTTCCATAAGTGTATCCTTCACAGTTAACCCAACGTACGAAATCGGACCATATCATTACAGCGGAAACCCTGTACCTATCCAGGAAACCATCATGGTACATCCTTGAGTGCCCCCTTTTCCAACTTTCGCAGTGAGAGAATGTAATCGATCTAATTCCTGCTCACAGTTGCTCATCAGAACATAATAAGTCACTCAATTTGTCTCTCAATTGGCGAGTATTATACATCCGGAGTTCATGGATCAAGCTTACGGTTGAATACTCAAGTAGAATGGAAATCCATAATTAGCATACTGTCATAATGGGTTGAAATACATTGCAGCAGGAGATATATATCAGTGTTCTAGCCTACAGATTCTCTTCTGATTTCTGGTCTGCCGGAGATACGCAGCAAGATGTTTTCTTCAAAGAAACGAATCTTTTTTTTGAAAATTCCAGGAAGAATCTGGTGAGTTTGAGAACTTACAGATCATTAAGGCACGATTGCGACATTATTTTGTGGCTATCATCATTTGAACCTTCAGATCTCGCCGCATTCAGGGAAGGTCTTAACAGAAAAATGGGGAAGTTTGGAAAGTGCACTTACAGTATGCTCTCCCTTTATGAACACTCTCCGTACATGAAGGCCAACCAGAAACTGTCCGACACTCTGAATCTTTCCCCCTTGAAATACTTCATTGCATACCCGATGAACAAGGATCCGGAATGGTACCTTGTGGACCAGGGCGAGAGGAAAACCATTATGTCAGAGCACATAGCCATGGCAACAACTCATCCTGAAAACAATGATATCCGCTCCTACACTACGTACTCCTACGGAATCAGTGACCAGGAATTTGTGGTTATGTATGAAACAGATTCTCTCTCCCAGTGGTCGCACGTTACTGCCAGACTACGTGAAGCAAGACAGAGAAAATGGGTTACTAAAGAATATCCAATTTTCGCAGGGATACTGTCTGAGCCTTTTCTCCTTTAATCTGGAAAACGTTTTATCGTTAGTATAAATGCGTTCAGGTTGATTATACTAAGATACTCTGAAGTCGGGCTTAAAGGCAACAGGGCCAGAAGGATGATGGAAGACAAACTCAGGCATAACGTCAGGGAGGGCCTTAGGAGAGTGGATGAAGTATGCAGCATCTCATCGGAAAAGGGGAGGATTTTCCTCGATAATTACGGCGATCCAGAAAAGGTCAAGGATGTACTTGGCAGAACCATGGGAGTGAAAAGTTTCTCACCAGTGCTGAAATTCAAGTTCTCTGTGCCGGAGGAAGTGGTAAAAAAGGCAGTGGAACTTTATTCAGAACAGGTGCATGGCAAGAAATTCGCAGTCAGGGCGAGAAGGGCCGGAGGACAGAACTTTACTTCTAGGGAATTGAATGTTATGGTTGGGGATGCTCTCTACCCAGTCTCAGCAGGCGTCGATCTGGAACACCCCGAGATTGAGATCAACATCGAATTGCGTAACAACATGGCGTATTTCTTCACAGAATCGTACAGTGGTCCAGGCGGATTGCCCATAGGATCAGAGTCTCCCATGGTTGCTCTGGTCTCGGGAGGGATAGATTCTCCTGTGGCAGCGTGGATGCTGTTAAAACGGGGTTCACCAATTAATTTCGTTTTTGTATCGCTTTCTGATCCCATAGACACTCTTGATTTCCTGAGGGCA
Source organism: Thermoplasmata archaeon (assembly GCA_021811505.1). Next base: position 2,726 of record JAJZOM010000090.1, read on the forward strand.
GTGAGGCCACTCGTAGAGAAATGGGGTCACGGATACAATCCAGTTATACACATAGTAGACGGCGGACTTTTGATAAAACAACTGGTGGTATCAGGGAAGTTCAAAGTTCCGGGTGTTACGTACAAGCGAATTCTTTACAGGATCGCTGAGTCAATAGCCAAAGAAAGTGGAGCGCTGGGAATTGTCACGGGGGAATCACTTGGGCAGGTCTCTTCGCAGACGCCCGAAAACCTTAATGCCATCAATCGCGGCATAACATTACCGGTATACAGGCCGCTGATTGGCTTCGACAAGGATGAAATCACGGAAATTGCTAGAAGAATTGGCACTTTTCCTGAAACCAGCAAAGGAGAATTCTGTGCCCTGTTTTCCCAGACAGTGGTTCTAGATGCATCTCCGGAAGACATCGATCGCGACATGAAGAATTTCTCCATGATGGACGAACTTCTGGGAAGCCGGAAGGTTATACGCGGTGACGAACTATCGGAATACCTCAAAGGAATATCGGATGAGGATTATGAAATAACAAATATGCCGGAAGATTCTGTAGTAATAGATCTTCGAAGCCCGGTCCGGTTCAAGGAATGGCACTATCCTGGTGCAATAAATTCGAAGCTGGGGAAACTTGAGGAGATCATAAAGGAAAAAGGAAAAGACAGGATATTTGTATTCTACTGCCAGAAAGGGCTCCAGAGCGCCTACGCAGCCAGTGAGGCGAGGAACTTAGGTGTGAGATCGTACTATACCTCCTCGGATAAGATGCTGAAAATCCAGCGCAAGATGATAAATTCCGAATCAGTAACAAATTGATAATAGTCGTTATCGATTTTGATTCATGGCCGCGGAGACACCAAATAACGAATTCATACATTCAATTCGAGAATTGTATGCGATCCCCGGTCGCAGGTTTATTGTAATTTATGATGGCGCATGCGAATTCTGCAAATATTCAGTCCGGACGCTGAGAAGACTTGATTTTCTGAAATGCTATTCATACATATCGTTGCAGGAATTATCGGCTGGCGGAGCACTGATACCTTTCGGCATTCTTCAGGAGAGTATTCATGTTGTCGACACGAAAGAAGCGAAGTTGTACAGATCCATGCAGGCTGTTATCACTCTCCTGAAATACTCCCCGCCATCATTCCCGGCTGTCGTGCTCATATTTATTCTCAGAATACTCGGTTTCTCGGAGAAGCTGTACAAATGGATCGCGACCTCAAGGCATGCATTTGACATCTTATTCAGGTAGAATTTAAGTCCCGGGAAATATATCCTGCCTGTTGAGGTCAGAATATCACGCTCTTTCTGCACTGCTTGTAATATCTGCTTTCATCCTAGGTATCGGTGGCTTCCTACTGAGAAGTTATAACTTGGTTCCGTTCTACCTATCGATCTCCACGATTTTGGTAATTTTCCTGATAATGGTTGTGGCTCATTTTGTGTGGCGTGGCAGTTATCAATGGGCTTTTTTCGGGTTTACACTGGCCATAATATCTATATTGTCAACCTTGATTCAGCCGGCCCATATTTATGTAATATTGCATCCTTTCGGAACATGGTGGCACACCACTCTCGCTATTTCGGAACTCGCCGGCTTTATTGTAGTGCCAGCCGTTTACATTATTCTGTTTTTGCGATATAGAAGAAAAATCAAATGTATGTGAAGGAACTGGTATTCTCAGCTTTTAGAGGCCGAAAAATGCGCTAACGTTGCGTGCACGGTCTCCAAGCAAGGCAAGTCTCTCCAAAAGGAATTCTCTGGTCACAAGTTTATCCTGGCCCTGGTTCGGGTCCCGCTTGTCATTTACAATCCTGTTAGTTTCCTCCTGGAGCTGCGGTGACAATATCTCAAGTATGGTGTAAACAAGGTCCGGTATCTTCATTTCCGCAATTACATCCACTTCTCCCAGGAAGATCCTGATCAGCCTCAGTTTATGTTCTCTGAGAAACAGAAGAGCAAGCCTGATCGGTCCAAGCATGTTGCTGACAGCTTCCCTTTCTATGTTACTGTTCAGGGCCGGCTGCGATGTAATCACAACATTCTGTAGATTATCCTCATACACAATTTCAAGAAAAGATGCATCTTCCGACACAGTTGAATGAAACTTAAACCTGGAATTCGTCCCTTCGTTCGTGAACGTAGCAAAAAGATTAGTTCCTGAGAGCGAAGCAGAAGCGAGATAGTAATCATCAAGTTTTTCAAAGTCTATGACAGGGTCTTTGCTTACCCATGTCTTTCCTATTCTGGCGGGTAGTTTTAATCCCTTGCTCAACGTTCCAGAACTGAGTCTTGTTTTAAGAATCTCCACCTCAGACGAATCCAGCAGGAAATCGTACTCCAGGTTTTTCGGGCATTTACATTTGTATCTTGTTTCATACCCTCCCTCAATGTATCTGGTGGAAATCTCCGCTTCGAGTAAACTGATTGGATCTCTTGAGAGAAAAGCCTCTACTGATCTGATGCTGGAGGATCTGTATCCTTCTATTTCCCTGTTAACTGACATTACTTCATTATCAAGTAATTCTGTAAGTTTCTTCTCATATTCCTCAAGGGTTGACTTCACGAAGCTTGAGATAGCTTCGCCGTAGATCTTGAAAGTCTCTATCTTCTCATCCTTTTCATATGAATGCAGAACCGCATCTACATCTTCAGAAATTCGGCGTTCCCTTGCGACTCGTTCATTAAGTCTCCTCTTAAGTTCGTCAATTTTGGTAATGGAATCTCTCAGACGATCATAATTGAGGACGGCCTCAACAAGATCTACCAGAACACGCCGAACGAGACTCGCCCCATCTGCTACTTTGTTTGTCTCCATTTCGATGCTTTACGGTTAACCGATTTCCTCTTAAAGTATTTTGCACCTGAAATGCGGTAAATATATATGTTCTGTCTCATCGTATAAGTGATCACTTGCAGGCACAGAAAGACGATTCGGATGAAAGTTACAGTGTGGTCACGGAACGACTGCATATCGACATAAAGACGGCAATGTCCCTGGCGAAGGCGAGTCCAGTCTACCACGAAACCTTGAGAAAAGATTTGATCGAATCCGAAGACCAGGATGTGAAGAACTTCGTCGGACTCATTTCAAATAGGAAGCCATTGTCTCCAAGGAATCTCCTGATGATAGCTTCCGGTGAAATCGCATTCTCCACTATTCTCACTTTTCTCGGCATAGTGATAATGATCCCGGCATTTTTCGCGTACGCTAATCCAAAAATAATTTTCAAATATTTCTACACTGCTGGGAACTCTTTATTGCCAAATCCGCTTGTTTCTGCCCTTATAGTTATAGTGAACTTCGTAATTTCCGTGACAATGCTTTTATCCGCTTTTCAGCTCCTGAGGCTTGCCTCTGAGACCCTCAAGGAGGGTGGGCTGATGGCATCAGGTGCAAATTGAAAACGTCAAGTGACTTTATCAGGTTCTCTGTTATCTTTTTCAAATTCATTTCTATTTTAATAGGGCTGCTGTTTATATCTATTTCCCTCGTAATCCTGTTCGAATCAATTGTTCATTATCGCAATCCCTTGGACTTGAATTTCAACGGGTCCGTGGAGATGTTATCGGCGGTAGGTGCGCTGATCTCCGGAATCACACTTGTTTCCATATTTCCGGAATCCATGAGAGCCAAGTTCACCAGACCCTCTTCTAAGGCTCCTGCTAACCCAACGTATGGATTTGTAACCCTGCTATCTGTGGGCATTGGCGCAACTATCGGGTCACCGCTCTTCATCATTCTTCCGGTTAACATAATTCAGTATGCAATGGTGTCACTTATATCGCTCACAATAGCTGGCACACTCTCTTACCTGATTGCGAGAATTTACTCCTACATGTTTGTTTACACGAGGGCGAATAAGCTTGACGCAGTCGGCGGACCCGGATTCGTTAAAATTACTACAAGGGACAGGTCTGTCAGGTATTTCATTGCCCGCTTCTCAATGTGGATTGCCAACACAGCTCTTGCAGCATTCTCGGCAATATTCCTTTTCACCTTCACATTTCAGGATTTCCCCGAAATCCTCTCAGTATACGGTATTAATGGCAGCTCAGTGTACTTCTTCGAAGGAACAGTATTGTTGCTCTTCATAATTTGGTTCATTGTAAACGCCTTCTTTGAAAGAAAATACCTGAAAACCATCGGTTACGCACAGATAGTCCTCCTTGGAATCATAATACTGCTGATAATAGTTCAAGGACTGTTTCTGGGCTTTGCCGGTTCCTGGAATTTCAGTGGTTTCCTGAGTTACAGGGGTAGCAACATATGGCTTGACGTTATTGAGAATACGGGATATCTTTTCATATTATTCTTCGGCTTCCAGGAAATACAGTCACTGGGTCGCGAAAGTCTTGAAACTTCGTCGATACCTCTGATTTCCAGAATGTTCAAATTGAGCCCTATTCCCAAGGAGAAATATTTTCCCATGGCGATGATGCTCACAGTGCTAATTTCACTGATCCTGATGATATTCGATGCCCTCACCATCTATGCAGTGCACCCATCTCTCGGTGCGCTACAATCTTCCAATATCCCCGCGCTGTACATAGTTAAATATTACATTAGCCCAAGATTCCAGATCGTTACAATGACGGCGTTTCTGCTTGCTACTGTAACAACTTTTGTACCTGCTTTCATAGCTGCATCCAGGCACCTGAGGGCATTGTCGGAGGATGGTTTCTTCCCCAGATCTGTAAAGAGTTTTTCATGGATTTTTACGGTTATGCTCATAATTTTATTATCACTCACAAATCCCGGTTTCCTGGTGAACATTACTGACTTCATGGTGCTGATTGCCCTGGGAATAATATGTTTGTCAGCTTTCTGGCTGAGAAAGGTCACTGGCAAAGTACCCAGAAGTATTGTGGCAACTTCACTTATCGCCGGAATTGGCGCATTCATAATTGATATCTCGGTCTATCCGGTCAGTCAGCTTGTGGTTCTGCTGGGAGTGGTTGCTGTGATTCTAAGTTTCCTGATGTACGATGCCATTTCGCTGGGAACCGTCGGCCTTCAGCTATTCGTGATCTTTTTTGATCTGTTGGGTTTCCTCTTTCTGTCTTATTTTCCATCTGACATTGCATTCAGATATCCGGCTATTTTTGGTCCACTCTCTCACAGGATAATATTTCCAGACACAGATCTGAGGGAAATAATCCTGTTCAGCGCGATAACTATCTTCATAAATGTGCTGATGGATGTATTCGTGATAAAGAGGACGGATTATTTCATCACTAAAAAATAATCTACTCTGTACCGGGTGGCCAATTTGACCTCGCTGCGCGGCTTCGTTCCTTCTCAGCCTCTTTCAATGCAAGTTTAACAGCTTCTTCTGGAGTTTCCGCATACAGCAGTTTTCCGTCATCAATCTTTAGATGGTCAATTTCAAGTTCTCCGAGAACAATTACTGATTTTCCCTCTGAAAGTGCAAAAGCAGCCTCTGAAAGAGTGCCGGTTGCACCGTCAATAGCAATCACGGCCTCTGAGGCCCTGATAATGATAAAGTTTCGGATATATCCAAGTCCGGTTGGAATCCTTACTGTCAGAAATTCATTGCCTGAGGTGGGATCCATTCCAGGCAGAATACCAACAACCACGCCGCCTGCTTCCTTTACCCCTCGGGAAACCCATTCCATAACCCCGGTCAAACCGCCGCATATTACGGTTGCATGGCTGTCTGCCAGGAGCCGGCCAAGTTCAATAGACATCTCCATGTATTTTGCTTCTGCACGGCTCCCACCGATTACACCAATGTTGAACATCTGAAGAGACCTATGCAATACCACTAGGAGAGCTTTTGCTTTACCTGTGTAAAGTCAGCACTTTCAGCGTGAATTTTCCGATTCTCCCATCCTTTACCGTGTGTTCCACATTGTTGGCTCGGGCCCACGAGTCAAGATCCGCAAATCCCTTCGCAGAAATAGCGTTATTGATCTCTGTTTCATGATCTGCAATCCTCACGGTCTCGTTATCAAGAAACGTTGCCATCCAGAGATCCATTACCCTTGAGAGTTCCTCAAGCGGTTCCTTGGAATCTTCTATTCTTATATCCATGTAGATGTCAGTTCCTTCCTCGAATGTTTCCTTCTCTGATACGACGAGTATGCTTGCACTCTGTTTTCCTCTTTTATCTCCTCCGGCTTTTTCTGCAACCTTGAGAGCCGAAAGGATTCGCCACTCCAGTTTCTCACTCCCCGTCATAGCCTCCGCCATTGATTCCAGCACCATGGGCCCAGCAAGTATATTTCCCTGAACGGAAAAGTGGTCTCCAAGAATATGGCCAGCAAAATCATGGCACCCGGATCCGGTGAAAGCAAAGGGTTCTCCATGTGAATCTACGGCAGCAACCTGTCTTTTGTCCTTTAGAGTATCCTTTCCGGTGAGTATTTCTATGGTTTTTTGGGAATCGTTGGTTTCTAGAAGTTTCAGTCCTTCCGGACCGTAGGAATAATTTGCATAGGACTGTGTCGCAATGCATCCAACTCCTGCCTTAGCCCATGGTACAATTGAACCTACTGAAAGAAATCGACTCGCAACACCGACTCCCCACTTCTTTTCTTCGGGATCGTAGGCAACCACTGAAAATGTCATTATGCAGGAGAAATTCATGTGTGATTAAATCTTTGCTATCTGGCTAATTTCCTGCAGTTATTCCGGTGGGAAAAAGATCATAAAAATAATTAGGAGTCTGGCATAGTCCATGATAATGTTCTTCAGGAAGATAGACGAGATCAATCCAGCCGATCTGGCATCAAGAATTGAAGACGACGGCGGGGATAATTTTATCATAGTAGATGTAAGAGAACCTCAAGAGTATTACGGTGATATGGGACACATAAGAAATTCAAAACTAATACCTCTCACTGAAATCAGG
>JAJZOM010000217.1 GCA_021811505.1 Thermoplasmata archaeon
CATGAACCGTTTCCAGGCGTACTGGTTCTGAATTCTGCATTGCGGATTTGTAAAGAAGGTCTACTATGTCTCCCATATGTCTGATAAGATAATGATAACATTATATAATTTTTTTGTTTCAAGACTTATTCAATTATTGGCTGCATGCGATATGTAAAAATGTCAACTATTGTCAGACAAATTGGGTTGTACTTTGTTTCCTGCTAATAGTATGATGGGGATCGGAAGCAGGGATATTACCCCGGAAACGAGGAAACCAAGCGTAGTTGCCATATTGAATCTATCGACATAGCTAAGAATCTCTGATGTACGGATTCCAAAAAATATGGAGTTGACTATGGAATTAGGCACATAAGCAGATATAAGAAGAAATACCATCGTGAGCCCGAATACAGTCCCCAGATTAACCATCAGCGTGCGTATGCCTGCGGTTTCACCTCTCTTTGCTGCTCCGACCGACAGCATAATTATGGTGCTGTTTGGGGTGTAAAACATGCCGCTACCGGCTCCTGCAACCATCATCGCGATTGACATCGGCAAGTATCCTTGCCCGGCATCTATGATAAGTCCGAGAGCAATAGAACCAACCCCAGTCAGTAGAAGCCCCAATGTTTCCAGGACGAGGTCTGATGCTTTTTCCCTAAGGTACCCGGATAAAAAGCTGAAGATTCCCATGATGCCTGCAAATGGTATCATGAGCATTCCAGTATAAAGGGGAGAATATCCAAGAGGGCCCTGGAAATAAAGAGTTAGGATGAGGAGCATGGAGAATCTTGAGATTGATCCTCCAACCAGTGCTATAATAGAGGCACTTAGAATTTTGCTCCTGAGTATCTCAGTATCAATTATTGGTCTTTTGGAACCAATCTCCTGAACTACGAACAAAAAGAAGAACGAAAGCATGGCTATGAGAAGAACAGAAAAAGCTGTTGAAAATAGAGTAAGTCCCGGCAGGAGGGTCATGAAAACTATTGTTGTTATAACTGTCGCGGACATAAGAAAGGCGCCTGCCGTATCTATTTGGCCGGTTTTATTCCCCGGTATGTCTTTTATGGTCCCTGTGGAAAAAATGAAACCGAAGATCGAAATCGGAATATTGAAGAGAAATATAGCCCGCCAGGTTAAATCGGTGAGAATGCCACCTATCAAGGGTCCTATGGAGGTTCCGAGTGCAACGACAGCAGCGTTTATCCCCATGGCCTTTCTGAGTTCCATGGTTCTGAAAGTGTCGGTGATTATTGCCAGACTGTTTGAAAAGAGAAAAGCTCCGCCGATTCCCTGGACAACTCTCCCGATCAGCAACATTGTCCCGTATAGTGAGGCTGCCGAGATAACAGATCCTATGAAGAATATGAGGTAGCCGGCTGAATACAGCTTTTTCCTACCGACAATGTCTGAATATTTTCCAAGAATCGGCGTCAGAACTGTGAGCGAAAGGGCATAGGCAACTATTATCCAGATGGCAATGAAGAATGAGGTTTTGAGTTCGACAATTATGGTTGGTATGGCAATTAGGAGTGATGAGGTATTCACAACGGAAAGGAATGTTCCGGTACCAGTTACAGATATTATTTTCCTGCCGTAGCTATCCAAATTTTTCTCCTGATGCGCTCCGTCGATCGAAATGGACAGTAAAATAAAGGCTTAAATTATTACCATCTTAATGGATGAGAAAAGGCAGAAACTTTCAAAAGTCCTACTTGAAACCGGCGCTGTGAAGTTTGGTGATTTCCTGCTTACTTCAGGCAAGAGATCATCGTATTATGTCGATATAAAGAATACTGCCACGGATCCAGCCACACTCAGTCTTATCGCGGACATGTTCACAGGGATGCTTAAGGGGAAAAAGATTGCAGGTGTGGAGCTTGGTGCAGTTCCTTTATTGGTAGCTACTGCGCTTAAAGCTGGGATACCTTATGTGATCATAAGAAAAGAGAGAAAACACGGAACAGGGAAGCTGACAATAGGTGAATTTGGAGAGGAGGATATAGACATCATCGAAGATGTTGTGACTACTGGGAACTCCATCCTGAAAGCTGTCAATTATTTGAGAGAAAATGGCGCCAGGGTTTCCAGAGCTTTTTGCGTTGTTGACAGAGAAGAGGGCGGCAAGGAACTCCTGAGAGAAAACGGCGTAGATCTCCGCTCGATTCTAACTATATCCGAACTTGGTTCACGATAAGATATCATCTATTCTTCCAAGTTCAATTGGTGTAGTATCTTTTCCTACCAGTACGCCCTTGCTGTTGGCTACTATTGACGCCCCGACATACATACTGCCGAAATTTGCGGTTCCTGCTTTTACGGGGACCTTGAAGAATTCGGAAAGCGACCTTATTTCATCTTCATCAGCTTCTGGAGTAACAAGCATCCCTTTTTGCGTTAAAACGGCTGCACTTCCAACGGTTTTGATGCCACCTATTGTTCCTTTTATTACTTCGACTCCAAGCGCATCTTCGATCTTCTTCTGTGAGGAAACGGTGTAGGACTTGTGAATCATAGCTGCTCTGTCACTGGTTATGATATCGTTTCCAATGGCATTTATCCTGTCTTTCAGGAACAGGATATTCCTGTCAGGAAGTGATTTTGAAAAATCCAGATCAGATCCGTTCTTCGGAACAATCGCACCCTTTGAGTTCAGAACCATTAATGATCCTATAAGACTAGAATTGTCTATGAAAATTTTTTCCACAGATGCCTGCAAGCCATCGGACACCACCTGCAACACTTCGTCTTCTACGTTACCTGGTAGAAAGACTACATCCTCCCACGCTCTGGCATACACACCGATGAAATTGCTTTTTAAAATTGATATTTTTTTAATCATAGATTCAGGGCAGGATAACTTCAGCTGAGCCATCCTGCAATTTCAATACCTTAACGGTGAGCTTAGACTGAGTATTATATCTTCCCTTGCTCCAGACGAGTTCGTTAACCCTGTTGTCAATCCATATTTTGGATTTGTCAACCTTTGTATTTCTGGAAACAAAATCCCTAATTATTTCGATCGCAGTATCAGCGCTTCTGGAAATAGACGATTTCTTCATGCCCCTCAGCGGCACATTCAAAAGAAGCTCGTTTGTAAGTTCGTTTTCAACCATAATTCTTCACCTAAAGCTTAAGATTATTCCTTCTCCAGTTTCTTCTTCTTGGATTGGTGGTAACACGCCTTGCTGTTTTTACCATTACCCATCCAGGCACTCTTCTATTTTCCTTAATTTTCCTCATGAGCCTGATTTTCCGACCCAGTTCTTTATTTCTGCTCATTATTTATCTCCTCTCAATCTTTGTTTCTCTTTTGCTTTCTGTTAATTTGGCAAGTACATCCCTGATGTCCACATCTGTCAGCAGACGGTTAATTCTTCCCATAGAGGCAAGCTGAATAAGCTGATTCTCAACATTCTCAGCCAAGTCCGGCCGTACCAGTCTGACATTTGCGAGCCTTTCTCTGGCATCCGGAGCAAGTATCTGACGTAGAATCTGCTGTTTTCTGGCTTTTTCTGTTTCCTGCGCCCTCCTCTGTTCTTCAGATTCTCTCTGCTCATCGACGCCTCTCTGCATCTCGAGCATTTTTCTCCGTCTGAGCTCTTCAAGTTCGTCTTCGCCAACCATTTCCTATCACTTACAGATATTTCTCTAGTGAGGGATCTGACTGAACAAGGGTCTTCATGACCTCCTTGGACGCCTTGTCAAGAATAGATGTGCCCTGAGGAGATACTGATCTGCCTTTCCGGTCTTTCTTGACGTAGCCGAGTTTCTCAAGGGTTACAAGCATGTGTCTCACTATTGCCCTGCTTCCTTTTCCGGGGTGGTATTTCTGTGAACCTCTGTCAACCCTTCCGCCGTATTCTTCGCTGAGCCTGGATATACCTATAGGGCCCTTGACATACACTTTCCTAAGGGTTGAGGCCAATCTCTTGTAAAACCAGTCGGGATCTTCCCAAGCTTTTTCCTTGTGGATTCCTGCTTTAGCGTAATTTGTCCACTCCGGGACCTCCAATCTTTTATCCTCCTTGAATGCTTCAGTCAAATTCTTCAGGAGCAACTCTGGGGGTACTTTCTTAACGTCTACCATTGATCATCACGAATAGGGGTAGATTTATAAACTGCTTATAACATTTTCTGGAGTTGGTGAAATTGCTCGCACATCCATGGCTACATTGTTTTATTTACCAGGTTCATAACCACAAAAAGCGCGCCGAGATTCAGCGCCAGATCTGACAGGTAAAATGATAAAGGATGGGAAAACGGAACCTGTACGGCGAATATTGAGATGATCGTGGATGCAACTGCAGGAACTGCAGTGAACCCTGCGGTGATAGCAAACAGAATCAGGAGAGCCATATTTCCTCCAAACGAATAAAAATTTATGGTTGTAGAACCTTTAGGCACCTTTTTCATGAGTCTCCTTAAATTAAAGAGAGAAGTGTAGGAATAGGCAACAATCAGGTTAGCAGGAAGAAGAAAAAGGATCAGTGAATCCACATTGTTCTTAAAAAGAAAAATCGTAGAAATAGGTATAACTATTATGCTGAATATAACCGTGCCAACGTAATTCTTGGAATATATTATATCGCGGAGAGTAAGCGGGAGAGACTGAAGTACACTGATGCCATTTCCTTCAGAGATAATAAGGGCTATGGAATAGAAAGATGAGGAAACAATCACTATTGACAACATGGAGTAGTAAATAGAAATTGATCCGAAAGAAATGCTGGACGAATAAATGAATAATGATAGTAACGTCGGAAGCACAAGAAATATCGGGATAAGCATCATAGTTGCATTCTGAGGCTTCCTGAAAATGTTTCTCACTTCCTTGGTAAATATGGTCCTGTAAAAACCAGCTTTCGAAATGCGTAATTTTGAACCATCCATTCCTGAAGAACCTGCACTTTCTGTCTCAGTTATCTTGAGGAATACCATGCTGTTGACCTTCCTGAAAAGGAGAATAATCAATGCCCCGTAAAGCATGGTAACCAGTGTTCCGAATAGTATCTGGGATGGAAGGTAATGATATGGAAAAGCAATGTAAGCAACGTTGAGCAGTGGGACTAGAAGAAATTCCGGATTAGTGGCCAGTGATGGAAGAACTGGGATATACTTCGGCGTCTGAATTGCGATCTCAAAAAAGATGAAAAATGCAATGACTCCAGAGATTCTTGCAATATTCGAAAACGTTCCGGCATGGCCGTGTCTCGCGTGAGAACTCCCCCTTGCCATGACATAAACAACAAGACAACCAGAAATGTAGCCCAGAATCATTATCAGAAATGCCCACACGGTTCCAAAAATAATTGAAAAATAGTTCCCTGTGTGCAAAAAGAATTCCACTATTACTGGAACCGCAACAAACAGTGATGACGATCCGTTGAACACAAACCAGGAAAGCGGCAATATTTTTGGTCCTATATTGGCAGGCAATACCTTGATAGGTTCAAATAATTTGTAATTCCTGAGTATATTCGTAAACATAAGGACGCTGTATGTGCTTATCAGAAAAATATATGCGTAGAGGATCAGTGAGGTTGACTGTAGGTGTGCAATCCTCTGGTTAAGTGGAAGGTCGGAGAACACAAGAATGGTTGAGAAAATCAGTATGGACACCGTTGTGATTACATAAGTTATAATGATCAGACGTTCAATATATCTTGAACCCTGCTTACTTGAACTACCCATTTTATGCTGAAATTTAGGTGAATCCTTCAATGCAAGATACCTTTGTTCTGAAACGATCCTCCTGCTGAGTTCAAATATCGGATTCTTCAATGATTCATCGTCTCCCCTAGGGAATTAACGATGGATGTAAGATCTGTGTCCCCTGTCATCTTCAGGAAGATGTCTTCCAGTTTTGCGTCGCTTGAACCGGATTTTTCTTTCATCTCCTTGAAAGTACCTACATCAACAATTTTTCCCCGGTAGATGATCGCCATCCTGTTGCACACACTTTCTGCAACTTCCAGAACATGTGTTGAAAATATTATAGTTCTTCCAGCCAGAGCGTAATTTATTAGAAGATTCTTAAGGATTCTCGCTGACCTTGGGTCAAGTCCATTCATCGCCTCATCCAGAATTATTATCTGAGGGTCGTGAATAAGGGCAGATATTATTGCAACCTTCTGCTTGGTTCCAAAAGACAGGGAACCGATGAAATTATCCATTTTGTCCATTATCTCAAAGGCTTCCGCAAACCTCTGTATTCTTGTTGAGAGCACTTCCGGTTCAATTCTTCTTACTGATCCAATGAATGTCAGGAATTCCATGGGCGTAAGGGATTCGTAGAGAACTGGAGTTTCAGGAACGTACCCTGATATTTCTTTGATCCTTAGCGGTTTTTCAATGACATTTAGCCCATTTACGCTGACATAACCTATGGTAGGCTCCAGTATGGAACACATTATTCTCAGAAGCGTTGTTTTTCCTGATCCGTTAGGTCCAAGGATGCCGAATATCTCCCCGGAAGAAATATCGAGATCAATGCCATCGAGAGCCCGGATTTCACCGTAATTCTTATAAAGCCCCCTGATGGAGATAGATAACTCTCCCATTTTTACCTTAGACCCAAACCATAATTTAAATTTTATATTGCTAAAATTCTAGATTTCGCCTAAATAAGCGATATGTGGAAAATTATGTGGAAAATCTGACCGACGAGATAGGAAGCAAAGGCTGCGAGTAGAGCAAGAGCAGCTGACTTTACTGCCTCTCTGGCTATTTTCATATTCATGGAGATTGCAATAATGGAATTTGATATAGCCTGTGTAATGGCTACAAGAGCCACGGAGATTATCAGCGCAAGGTACTCCTCAATGAAAATAAAAGGGAGTATCGGTATCAGAGCACCTAAAATATAGAACATCCCGGTGTTGAAAGCAGATTTTACCGATTCACCCTTGTACTTTCCGATTGTCTCATGATCGTGATCCCTGTTTTCCAGAATGGCTTTTCTCCTGAGTGAAGAAATCTTAAACTGTGCCTCAGAATTCCTGGCCAGGTAAGCTCCCACACTCATGCTCATTGCTCCACTGACGCCCACTACAATTCCTCCCAGCGCCACATCAAAATGGTTTGATATTATGGCAACCAGACCTGCCATTGCGGCTAAAACTTCTACCAGCCCGTCACTTATTCCGTAAATAATATCACGATTTCTCTCGATCTGTTTCTTGTTTTCCTCGAGTGTGTAGCTGAAGACTTCCTCGTGCAGAACCTCGTCAGCTATTATTTTCTCCAGACCAGCCTTGAATTCCTGGTCTCCTTCGGTTCTGGATGCATGTTTCCTGTATCGTTCCACGGAATCTACTTCGCCATACTCCAGCAATTTTACCGTGAGGCCTGTCCCAAGTATCGTCTGAACAAAGAGAAGGAATCTGACCTTCAACATTCTTGGTCCTGCTCTGGTCTTGATGTTATCTTTCTCCAGGTATTTTTTCCAGAACTCTGAATGTTCGTTCTCAATGCCTGAGAGTCTGATGAGATTTGTTTTCAGCCACTCTTCTTTAATCTTCTTAGACAGGCGTTTATAGAATTCCCTATCGGTGAGTTCATCCCGATAAAAATCTTGCATTTCTTTTAACCTGTCGGATAATGGCATATTAAATCAGGAATATGGAATGACCGTATTACTTTTTAAATTATCGGAAAATAAAAGGATGCGAAGTTAAGGGTTTTAAAATTAAAAATTTGAATGAAGGTTAATAATATCCTTCAAAATTTGCGATAAGTGTGTTCGCTACATTCTGGTCCTGGAAGTAGCTTATTCCGGATAATGTCAGTGAGTCAAGCGAACTGGTATGCAAGTCAGAGAAAAGGTAGAGGTAGTTGTATCCGAGATATGTCGCTGAATTAATGCTTACTACACCATCATTATCTCCATTGAAGACAAGATATCCCCACCATGAGTCATAATTTCCGGCATACATTATCCAAGTGGTCTGCGGGTTGTTACTTACCGCCAGATAAGTGTTGTCCTGAAGCGTTGTAAGGTAAGACGAACCTGGTGACATCTCGTCCGTCTGATAACCTGTAATTATGTCTATGTATGATGCAAGAGATGCAATTGGTGTACCGTCAAAAGGGGTTGCAAGGAATACCACATTTCCGAGGTGTATGTTTGGAAAATTATAATTTTCAAGAGTACCCAGAAATACCAGTCCACCCATGCTATATGCTACAACATTCATGTTAACCGGGGACGTAAAAATGCTTGCCATAGCGTTTCCAAGTTCAGAGGATATGGATTCTATCGGAGTGTTATGTGTACCATAGAATCCGGGATCGGAATAAGTGTATCCGTTGCTGAATGATATCTGGAATTCTCCGTAATATGAAACAACACCGACAACATAGCCCTGCTGAACTAGTTGTGAATATATATTAACGCCGTTGCTCCGAATTCCGCTTTCGCTCCCCCCGTCCAGTTGTACCTGTGTATCAGGAGGATATATTTTGCTGAGGACGATGTCCCACTGCCCATTGACTTAACAATGGTTCCAGAAACATGTCTCTGAATTTCGGCCGAAC
Source organism: Thermoplasmata archaeon (assembly GCA_021811505.1). The sequence goes on from JAJZOM010000217.1 coordinate 8,524, forward strand.
TGCCGGAAAATGTTATAGATGATTTCCCATCTTGCAGGCCGGAATTGGAATGAATAGCACCACTTATGCCGGAGAAACCTGATAAGAGGGCCACAACAATAATATCCAATAAGAAAACATTGCTTTTTTCATAGTTAACTATAAATTATATCAATAATACTTAAATTTCTCTCTCAATATAATATTAATAAATTTCATAGAGACAACGGTGGAATTCGAAAATGGTTCAAATTTCATTTTCAGTGCAAGAGAAATCGACGTTTCTTTCCATAGATACATTCTATCGAACGCCTTTGATATAACAGTCTGAAAATCGAAAAAATTCAATCCGGGCTTATTCAAATGATTTAAAGCCTCATTCCATTGCCTTCAGCAAGTTTAAGAGTTGTATGTAATTCCGCCATGGATTGTTTCTCCAGAACACACTACTGGTACTCCCCATCACTCTAGGATTCTCGTTAGCCGTAATATTCTCAAAGGTTTCGCTGGGAGAGATCAAGCCAGAGAGGTTTGCAATGATTTACACATTCGGGGCGATATTGGTAATAGCAATACAAACACTTATTTTTCATATAATGGGGGAGGCGCCATTTATCATTAATTCGGATGCCATCGTGATCATAGTTGCGGCAGCATTCGGCGCTCTCGCTTATCTTTCGGCGTATATAGGTCTAAAGGGAACGGCGGCAGGTATATCTACAACGGTGTTCAACCTCCAAGGACCGCTGATAACCTTGATCGGAGCAATTGTTTACAGAATTTTCCCCGGATATCCAGTGATATTGGGTCTTGCCATATCCCTAATCGGTCTTTTCCTCTTTGGAGTAAAAGACATAAAAAAATCCCTGAAGCTATCAAAGTCATTTATGTTCCTTTCGCTTTCACCGTTTCTCTGGGCACTCGAATGGATATCGTTTTCGCTCGTTTCGTCTATTTCTCCGATGTTCTATACCTTTGTTCTGTACTTTTTCATATTCTTGATGCTGCTCATAGTGAATAATGGCATAATAAGACCGAAACTGGTCAGTTCTAGGAAGGCAAGAATCTTCGCAATGATT
>JAJZOM010000016.1 GCA_021811505.1 Thermoplasmata archaeon
AAGAGGCAAAAATGGCCAGGGAAAATGGCGCGGAGGGAATAGGTCTTGCCAGGACGGAGAGAATGTTTCTGGGCAACGAAAGAATCGGAATAATGAGGGCAATGATTATGAGCAATGATCAGGAGGAGAGAAAGAAATATCTGGATAAACTGCTGCCAATGCAGGTATCAGATTTTACTGAATTTTTCTCCACCATGGAGAATTTTCCCGTAATCATCAGGTTGCTCGATCCTCCACTTCACGAATTTCTGCCGGACAAGGAGGAAGTCCTGACTAGGATGCTTGAACTTAGAAACATCGGTGATAAGACTCCACAGCAGAAGAAGGAACTCGAGGATCAGGAAAAGATGTTCCGAACCATCAAAGCACTTGAGGAATTCAACCCAATGCTCGGGTTCAGGGGATGCAGGCTCGGATTGTTGCACCCCGAGATTTACGAGATGCAGACCAGGGCCATAATCACAGCTGCGAAGAACGTGAAGAAGCAGGGGAAGAATATATTCCCGGAGATCATGATACCTCTTGTTGGTCACCCAAATGAGATCAGGATCTTGAGGGAAAGACTTGAAAAAGTGGCACATGAAGCCATGGGTAATGATAAAGTCGAATACAAGTTCGGAACCATGATAGAGATCCCCAGGGCATGCATAACTGCGGATTCAATAGCAAAATACGCAGACTTCTTCTCATTCGGAACGAACGATCTGACCCAGATGACATTCGGGTTCAGCAGGGACGACGCAGAGGGAAAATTCCTTGCCAAGTACGTGGAGGACGGGATTCTGGATCAGGATCCATTCTCTTCTGTGGACCAGGAGGGGGTCGGAGAACTCATGAAGATGGCTGTGAAGAAGGGAAGATCGACGAGACCTGACCTTGAGATTGGAATATGCGGCGAACAGGGTGGAGATCCGGAAACAATAGAATTCTGTCACAGGATAGGACTGAATTATGTATCATCCTCACCATACAGAATTCCTGTTGCCAGACTTGCAGCTGCGAGGTCCGCGATAATAAAGTCCTGAATGAAACCATGTGTTGAATGGAAAGGCTGGCGTCATGAAATTTAGAGGGACGCCGACACCACCATCATGACAATAACAAGTAGAACCAGAATGGTCTCTGCTGCAGAGATCATTCTTATCTTTTTATCAAGCCTCATGCATCCGGAACCATGATCGGTATCCTTCCGGATCACTCCGCTTATCTTTCTGAACAGAAAACCCTCCCCGATGAAAACGTATGCTATGATGGCAAGGACAACGGCGACTAACAGGACAATGCCGGATGAACCAGTAAACAGGTCTGTGTTTCCGGATTCCTCAAGAGTCGCCGCAAGAATGATTCCAATTATAATCGCAATTCCTCCGGTTGATCTGGAAAACATGATCTCATTTTCCAGTTCTTTAGATGACGAGACAGCCTTGATTGATTTGCTGATTGATAATGTCAAGATAACAAGCGATAGAAACCATAGGAAGCCAAAAAGGCGTGAATATAAAGCAAAATCACTTCAAGGGTGCTCATTGTGGTCGATCTCGTGTTCATATAATAAATTTTATTCTCTAACAATAAGTTTAATTTCACCTGAAGAAATGATGAAAAATGTTTTGCAGCCCCTAAGTGCACAGATCAACTTTTAGGACCTGTCAGCAATCCTAAAAAATTTTGATCTTTATTGCCGTATCTTAAGAGATTCAGATATGCAGTCAAATATAAGCGACAGTTCAAACAAATTTCAAAATCATGAAGAGAGTAAATACAATGGCAAGGTAAGGGCTGGAGTACTTGAAGAGATTGAAGGAACTTTTAATATTGTGCTCCTTCACGAACAAAGCAGCGAATATCAGCAAAGGGGCGGACAGGGCTGCGACGACTAAAATATAAGTTGTAGAATTTTCCCCGAGAAAGTAGGGAATTATTGAAAATACGACAAGAAGGATCGCAGAAAACGAAATGCAGGCTGCAGAAATTTTATCTGAATATACAACCGGCAGCATCGGTACGCCTGCCTTCTCATAATCATCCCTGTAACGGTAGGCAAGGCTCCATATATGCACCGGAATCCATACGACTACGAGGGCAAAGAGGAACCAGGGAAGAATAGAAAAGGAGGAAGTGACAGTGTACCATCCGACAAGCACAGGAAAACCGCCAGAGAAACCGCCTAATATGACGCTCCACGGGGTCCTTCTCTTGAGCAACAGGCTGTACACGACCACGTTGTCTGCAATTCCCACCGATATAAACGATGCCGCGAGAAATTTTCCAAAGAGTGTGAGAAGAAATACGGACAGAACGATCAGTGATAAGCCTAAGAGAAGACCATTCCTTGGTAAAATATTGCCTGTTACAAGGGGTCTGTTTCTGGTCCTGGCCATTTTAGCATCTATATCACGATCTATGACATTGGTGACAGATTCTGACCCTGCAGCTCCGGCGGAAAGTGAAATCACAGCCAGCAGCACAAAAAACCAGTCCGAAGGGGAAGACCGGTCAATTGCAAGCACTGCACCAGCAGCGCCCACGAACACAAGAAGTGACCACACCTTTGGCTTGGTGTACTTGAAATAAAGGGGAATCATTTTCCTCATGCCGCCGACCAAATGCAGATCACCATATTTGAGTTATGATTGGGAAATAAATAATTTTCGATCCTGTTATATTAGGTCGGACCTTTTAATAAAGACTAAGTATCAAACAATGAGTTCAAATGGTCTCAGAAAGAAATTCGAATTCTAAGTGGAAGGAAATCCTGCTAAGTCCGAAGGATAACATCATAGCCGTACTGGCTTTCATAAGCATTTTTCTTGTGATCGGTCCAATCCTTCCAGGCGTGAGCTGGTTCAGTTTGGGTGATTTCAGCCTTGATATGGTTAATTTTTATCACACCATAATGATACCATTTGCGTTTCTGCTTATTCTGTACGCATCAGAACTTCTTGGTTTAGGCTTGCTGGAAAGAAAGGCAGTTAATCTCAGCACATACCCTGTCCTGCTCCTCACGGTTCTTGGAACAATTTTCTTCTATCCGGCAAGCACACAAACCGCAGATTATGTGCTACAGGCGATGAGGGATGTCTGGATGCTCGTACTTGCGCTCATGTTCTTAGTTTATCTGCTGGTGCTTCCTTTCCGAGACAGACAGAAATTCAAGAATATATGGGGGGCATACACGCTCATTGTCATCACAACGATCTCTGCGGGAATCGCAGCTGTGGTTGGAATGATCTATGAATATGGCAACTTGTTCGGATACGCTTCCTTACCAGCCCTTAACAATGATGTTAATGCATGGGGTGGACTGCAGACATTTCTTGGCAATCTTATAACATCGCACTCACACCAGATGCTTCCTGCGGTCATGGGTGGAATCGTCGGTCTTGCAGCGGTAAGCTTTGGGTACGAGAAACTATCTTCGGTGAAGAGAAACTTCGTGAATGCAGGCCTGATAATCGCAGTGATTGGAACAATTTCGATGAGCTATCTGTATTTTATCTCATCATTTGGAACTTACGTGATACCTGCGATATTCACATCCGGCACGGGCGGGATGAACGGGCTTGCCTTGGACGACAGTCAGACAGGCATAGTAGGCATCGGGGCTCTCGTAACGATTATCGGGCTCTATTACCTGCTGTCCGGAAACCGGGCGGATCGCCTGGTTCAGATCTCTGAGATGCTGACATGGATCGCCACGATGGCTGTCATGATCGGTGTGGGATATGCGATGGAGTTTAACGAAACCTATTATGGTTTTGGATCTCCGGGAGTTCCCCCAAACGGTGGGCCCGGCTTCCAGTACGATATGGCTTTCACGGACGGACATCTTCTGTTTGCATTTTTCCTTATGCCATTGGTGGCTGGGATATTACTCCTAACCATGCACTACATCAAGGAATTTAACACTGAAAAGAGGCTGATCACCTACTTCATAATAGCAGGGACCATAATTGGGGGTTTTGGTGTTCTGGAGTATGTTATCACGCTATCTTGGGTTGTGGAGGCCATCGGATTGGCATTGCTAATAATAGCAATAATAATAACAACATACACTTTTGTCAGATCTGCAAGTGAAAAGGATGGGATAAAGAGAACACAACCTGCAAACTGAGGAATTGGATTCCTCAGGCATATTTTTATTTTCATAAACTGACAGCAATACCCATCACTGTCACTGGTACAATGGCTCATAACAGTTCTTGCCGAGAGGCGGTTTTTGAAATTGAAAAAATTCAGGCCAAATATCAATAGCGTGAACAAAATAGTGAGAAAGGTTAATTGTTGTGCATGAATTCAGCCAGAATCAGAAATGGAAATTTCTGGCGGTAAGATCTTATGAATTTCTCTTCAGTCCGTAACTCCTTGATGTTTGGAAAAAGAGAATTATGGGCGGTATCAACCGCATCCATGATCAGGTCCATAGGATTCGGCATGAGCTGGCCATTCCTGGCCATTTTCCTCAATGTGGAACTGCAAATCCCCATCTATATAGTAGGTCTGCTGTTCAGTCTTTCCACGGTAAGTTCCATTGTTTTCAGCATAATTGGCGGAGGTCTCTCAGATTATCTTGGCAGGAAGACTATGCTTCTGATCGGAAGTGTCATAGGGGCTTCCATATACGGATCGCTGGCATTCCTCATATTCCATTCCTATGCAGTAATCCTGATCGAAATACTCTTCGTCTTTTCTTCCATTTCAGGTGCCATAGTGTTTCCTGCCGCATCTGCTCTGGTGTCGGATGTCACCGATGAATCTGAGAGAACAATGGCATACAGCATTTACCGGATAATGTCCAACGTGGGGTGGGCAATTGGTCCTTTGACAGGGGCCTTTGTCTATGATTATGGAATGTACATTATATTCATCATTCTGGCAGTCACAAATATTCTGCAGTTTATAGTCATATATTTCTACATTAGCAGGAAGAAAAGAAAATTAACTAGGCTGAGGACAAGGGCGAATTTCCTCGTTTATGACAAGTACCTGTTTGCCTTCTCAATTGGAACATTTCTGATAACCGTACTATCGTCACAGTTTTCGGTGACCCTCCCGGTTTATTCAGACAAGGCCATAGGTATACCAGCATCCAGTCTGGGTTACATCTACGCTGTCAACGGAATAATTGTTGTTGCGGGGCAGTATCCGATGTCATGGATCATGAGAAGGGTTTCAGATATCAAGGTGATGATGGTTGGATCTCTCTTCTATTCAATAGGATATGTTCTTGTCGGTTTTTCCGGCACTTTGATTGACCTTATGCTGGACATGGTCCTCATAACAGTCGGCGAGAATCTTACCAGTCCAGGCATGAATTCCGTGGTTTCAAAGATTGCTCCCTCTGGAAAAACAGGTATATACATGGGATTTCTGGGTATGGTCAATTCAACAGGCAGGGCCCTGGGGCCTTCCCTTGGGTCAGTGTTTCTGTTCGTTTATGCATACAATGGACCTGAGGTTTGGTTGTCTCTGTGCTCCTTTGGACTGGTGGCGATAATGGCACTGAACATAGCTGCCAAAATGATCTATTCGCGGCAACCATCAGTATCGACTCCTGAATCAGTTTAATGATTCAGACCGAAGGTACCCGATCAATCAGCTTAAATGGACATAATAGACAATCATGGAGATAAGAAAGAGAAAGCCAATGAAGGAATTCGCTCCAAGGAATGAGAATCTTATGCTCCTGGGATCGTCCGGCTTCAGGGTAATGTGCTGAATGAGTATGAGGAACAGGATTATTGCAAGTACTATATAATAAACGAAGGAATGGACGTAGAGAATTAATGACACAAATGCAAGTGCAGTGAAGAGATGAACAACAGAAGAGATTGCCAGGCTTTTCTTCACCCCGTACCTGGTGACCAGCGTTTTAAGCCCATTTTTTAAATCAGTCTCTCTGTCTGGAATCGTATAGATTATATCGAAACCAGATATCCACAAAGATGCGGCAACAAACACTATATATATTTCAGGAGTCGCTGGTATTCCAGGCAGAATGGAAACATATCCTCCCAGTACACCAATGCCTATTATTGAGCCCATATAAAAGTGCCTCCACGGAGTATACTTCTTGAGCAAAGGATCTGAAATGAACAGTATTAGGACTATTGGTGAAAGATAGAGGACAAACCTGTTTATCAGGAACGCGGAGATCTCAAAGAGGATGGCAAAAACAATCGTCAATTGGACTGCTGTTGATGTTTTTAGGGCTCCGGTGACAAGCGGCCACCCCTTTTTTCTCGGATTTATGAGATCATATTTTCTCCCGATTATCCTGTTCAGTGTCATTGCAGTCGCTCTGGCAAACACTGCAGCTAGCGTGATCAGTATGAACTTGATGATATCATAATTTCCAGCAGATGCTATAACGGCACCGCTCCACACGAATGGAAGATCGAAAACGGTGTGCTCAAATTTTATTAATTCCAGAACATCCCGGAATCTGCTCAAAGACCAAATCTCCTCCACTTGTCCTTGACCATCCTGTCGACATCCTCAGACATCTGGAGAACATCCGGCCAAACCCTCTGGTAGCCTTCTGATGGGCCCTTCTTTGTGGCATCTATTCCCATCTTGGATCCGTAATTCATGATTGACGAAGCGTGGTCAAGGCTGTCCGTGACCGTTCCAGGGATGATTATAACATCCCTGTCAGGATCTATGCGCGTGGACATGGCCCAGAGGAGCTGTTTTCTGTCATGTATGTCGACATCGTCGTCGACAACCACAACAATTTTAGAAAACATGAGCTGTCCCATTCCCCAGATTGCAAACATCACCTTTCTGGCATGGCCCGGGTATCTTTTATGTATAGAAACCGCGAGTATGTTGTGGAAGACACCCTCCTCAAGCGTGTTCATGTCAACTATCTCAGGAAGCTGTGTCTTGATTACTGGAAGAAACATTCTCTCTATCGCCTTGCCTATTATGACATCCTCATGCCATAGCTTCCCCACGATGGTGGTTGGATAAACCCTGCTCTTCCTCTCTATGGCCCTTTTCACGTGAAAAACAGGAAATTCAGCCTCCAGAGAATAATACCCTGTGTGATCTCCAAATGGCCCTTCAGTTCTGGTCTCCGAAGGATCTATGTATCCCTCGAGGACTATCTCAAAATTGTGTGGATATTCCAGATCCACGGTTTGACCCTTCACAAGGTCAAGCCTCTTCTTTGCAATCATGCCGCGGAATGAGAATTCATCCAGGCCGTCAGGGAGTGGGGCAACTGCAGAGAACATTGTCAGCGGATCAGTCCCTATCACCACTGCAACATCCATTTTTTCACCCCTCTCGCGGTTGCTCAGGAAATGCTGGGATCCACCCTTGTGGATATGCCAGTGCATTCCGGTAGTCTCGGAATCATAAACCTGCATCCTGTACATCCCCACGTTCTTCACTCCTGTCTTTGGGTCCTTCGTGACAACAAGAGGCAGTGTGATGAACTTTCCCGCATCCTGCGGCCAGGTCCTGGTTATGGGATATCTGGAAAGATCGACCTTTTCAGGAATCTCGTAACCGCCGCCTATCCCGCCTGATATCTTCGGCCGGACTCCACTCAGTTCCCTGAAGAGTTCTATTCCTCTGGATATCATCGACTCGTTGCTGTCGGGGGGCCTGACAAGGTTGCTTAACCTCTCCCCGATATCGTAGGGCTTATCTCCAAGAATGGTATCCATCTTCTCCTGGGTTGAAAAGATGTTTCCAACCGCGGGAATAGAGCTTCCTTTGACGTTTTTGAAAAATAGGGTTCTGCCCTTCCCTATTCTCTCCTCCTCGCTCAGGATATGTGTAAGTTCAAGATCGGGATTAACCTCGTCCTCGATAACAACAAGATCGTTTTTCTTTGAAAGGTATTCGATGTAGTCATGGAGGTCATCAAACAACATAAATCCATATAATGCAGTGGAATTTTATCTTTCCGTGCCACAGTTGAATCATTGATAAAAGCCAAGCCTGCCAAGGCAAACTTCTTATGACATGCACAATCACAGGAAAGCTTTGGCTTTCAGCATATTTTCGTCTATGTTCTTCTTTATTTCTGGGGACGGTTCAAGCATTGGAATCCTGTATCCCCCGTTCACACCAAATGACTTGTAAAGTGCATAATAGTAACCGGAAGGAAATCTGGCAGCATTCAGTGAATCCATGAGCGGATCGACGCCTCTTATCTGTAAAGAGGTAGCCTCCTTCATGACGCCATCTGCAAATCTGTCCCTGACAGAAAGAATAATCTTTGAAATATTGGATATGCCGCATACACCACCGTCACCGCCCAGAGACAATGAAGGAAGAAGAAGATCATCCTGTCCCTGGAAAACAAGGAAATGATCCGGCCTGTTCTGTACCATCTTGGAAAAATATCTCATGTCGGCAGAACTGTCCTTGATCCCCACGACATTGCTGAATTCACCGGCCAGCAGAGCAGGGAGGGACTGTGGAATGTATGCTCCACTCAGTTGTGGTATGTTGTAAAGGTAAAACTTCATGGGCACTTTGGAAAAGAGTTTGGAAAAGTAGGTCCTCATCTCATCCATGCCTGGAATAATATAAAAAGGAGGCATTACAACACTGGAGTCGCATCCAAGATCATTTGCAAGCTTTGCCATTTCAAGAGATTCACTGTAATTGGCTGATCCAACACCCGCATAGATCTTGATGCGAGTCTTACTGGCAACGAACTCAAGAAACTTCTTCCTTTCCGTAAGACTCAGCCAGGGAAAAAGGCCGGTTGAACCCAATGGGAATATGCCGTCTACCTTAAATTCTGCAAGTCTGTCAAGAAGTTTTTCAGTGAGCGGGTAGTCAATCTCTCCCCTTTCATTGAAAGGAGTCATCATGGGTGTTATAATCTGTGGCTTCATGAGTAAGCAGTTCACGATTATAGATAAGCATTTACAAATCAGAAGAGTGAGAAATCAATCAACGGACCAAGTGTCTGACTCTTTGAATTTCACTCAAGATTCTTGAGTAGGGGTAGCTGTTGACAACCATTTCCTTCTGGAGCCAGCCACGCCTGGCAATGGCTGTGGCAAACCTCAGATAACGCAGTTCTTCAGTGTCTTTTGAATCACTTCCAAGCATAAATTTCACCTTGTAGCCCCTCGCTCTCCTGACCAGGTCAAAAGGCAGATCGGATTTTTCCGGGAATCCATTTATTTCCAGAAATACGCTATTATCGCTGCAGGACTGGAATATCCTGTCCATATCCATTGGGAACCCCTCCCGTTTTCCTATGATTCGTCCTGTAGGATGGGCTATCCCTGTTATCATTCCGGATTCAATCCCACTCAGCATTCTTCTGGTATTTTCGCCAGCGTCAGGGCTTATTCCATCGTGGATGTATCCAAGGGTAAAATCAACTTTTTTCAGGATTTCATAATTCTCCTCAGGAGTTCCGTCCCGTTTTATTGCAGTTTCTATTCCAGTTATGATTTTAAAGCTGCCGGAGTCATTGATCTTCCCGGCTCTTTCCAGAATGTTGGAGATGGCACGGCTTCTCTCCTCAGCACCGGCATCTCCCAATCCTGTGTTTATCATCACTGCGATATACTCCAGTTT
>JAJZOM010000158.1 GCA_021811505.1 Thermoplasmata archaeon
TCACAAAGAAGACCCGCATTTCCATGGGCATGGAAAAGAGCCATGCGAACGACGCGTTTGTCATAGCCGGAGGGGCGAATCAGGTCAGAACGCCGCAGCACATGGTTACGCAGAGAAGAAGGAATAATCGTTCTCTTCAGACAAACAGGAAGGGATTCAAACCCTCCATAAGAAGAAAAAGATACTCGTTTCAGCCCGGTGACGTTGTTGCATTTAATCATTCCAGGTTCTCGGTGGTAGGAGTGCACAATTATGGAAAATATGTAATAATAAGAAAAGGCGATCAGAAGACGGATGCTAATGTAAAAAAAGTAAAGTTGGTAAAATATGGGAGAGGAATACAATTTGCACCCCAATTCCTCCCCACGCTTGCGCATGGGGTCTCCTTGGGGATAGTTAGATGAATTTTAATGGAACTTTTGAAGTAAAGGTACCGAAGGACAGAGTGTTTGATGTGTTAATGACTCCGGAAAAATTATCCTCCTGCATACCGGGGTTTAAAAGCCTTAATGTGACATCGCCCAATGAATTTTCTGTTGTGGTGAGAGCGGGCGTTGCTTTCATAAAGGGAGATTTTAACATAAAATTCAAGGTGGTCGAGAGTGTGCCAAGCGATCATGCCAAACTGGTAGGAAACGGCACCGGTCTCGGAGGAACCCTGGATATCGAGGCAGTAATGGATCTGTCTGAGAATGACGGCCTGACGACAATGAACTGGACTGCGGATACAAAGATTGGCGGTAAACTTGGATCTATTGGCCAGAGAGTAATTGGAAGCCAGTCCCGGAAAATGATCGATGAGCTCTTCAGTTCGTTGAGGGACAAACTGCTGTCCGAATAACAACAAATGTTTTCCTGTTCATAAAATGACTACAAAATTCAATGCCGTAGCCCTGAAAAATGATTTTTACTCCAGACTTAATATGCGTTCTGGAAATCGTTCCTGCATTGCCGTATTCCTGTTTGACGAATACCTGAATGAAGAACAGTTGTGCCTTCTGGAGAATTTCAAAAATCAATGTGACGAACTTGAGGTACTGTTTCCCAACCCCGGGCAGGGCATCAGCAGATACATTCTGGAGACAGAGAAAGTTCTTCATGAATTGAGATCTGAACCAAGGAAGTTTGTTCTTGTAGCATTTGGGAGAATTGTTCCAGCCATAATCAGGCTTATAGCGAGTGGTCTGGCAATCACCAAACTTATAATGGTGAATCCAGAATTTGATTCGGATATAATCACGCTTCTGTCCAGGATAGATGTTCCCTCACTCATAATATCGTCGACAAGAGGGAAGAATGGCTATAATATTGATTCAGTAAAGTATCACGATTTGATGTCTTCGTCCAGTATCACATATATCAGGCAAACTACCGGGAATCCACTGTTCGAGAAATTCACGCAATCATTTAATTCAATGTTGAAATTCCTTGCAGATGAGTAGTCCTACGTTGAAAACCGATATACAGGTGAGATACGGAGACCTGGACACGCTCGGTCACGTGAACAATGCTGTTTACCTCACATACTTTGAGCTGGGGAGAGTACTGTACTTCCGCAACTTCATGAAGCGCTTTGACGTGAAAAATATAAAGTTTGTTATAGCAAGAGCAGAGATTGATTTTCGGAAATCAATAAAGATGGAAGATCAGGTAATGCTTGAAACTTCACTTGAAAGTGTTGGGAACTCGAGTTTCACCTTTGTACACAGAATTTTGGAAAGGAATACGGGAGAAGTATTCTGTAATGGAAAGATCGTAGCTGTTTCGCTTGATGATAACGGGAAACCCATGAGAGTACCGGATCAACTCAGGGCCTTGGCGGCTGACGGCGATCATTAAATATCATCATGTTGAGTTTTTCCATGAGCTCGGGTTAATCTTTTATGCAAGGGCCATAATTTCTAATTCTCCTGTTATCTTCCTTGTATTCTCCAGGGAAGTATCATATAAGACAGAGACACAGTCTAAACTGCGAATGGAACTGGGGAATCGGCATATTACACAGCGTGTTGAGTATGGACTTAATCTATTCTGGACTCAGACAGGAGTGGTTACGTAGGCAATCCATCCGAGCGATGGCGGAAGGAAAACGTCCATAAGATACAGGCTCAAATGAACTGTTGCAGCAATGTAAAAATTCTTCCTGAAATAATAGATGGCCCCATACATCACAGCCATCACAAAATTGTCAATTATAAAAAGCTCCATGAATATCCCCGGATAACCCGGACCCTGAAACAGAATAAAACTCAGGTAAAGCACAGAATAAAACACGGCCTGGATGATGATTGCCTGGCCATTTTGGAATCTTCTCTGCAGGAACATTATAATTAGAAACCGGAAGTTGAATTCTTCCAGAAATACTGGGTAATAAGCTGTCTCAAAAACATAAACCGGTCCATTACGAGTCAGGGCGTAAAGATACAGCCATAATAGAAGGACTGAAATGAGAAACAGAAAGTCCTTTGAGAGGAGAGTTGAGGAAACGGCCTTTCTTATCTCTGGAACGCTGTATGTTATCAACGCAAATAGCAGAGGAGTGATGCCGAGATAGAGATAGTAGAATAACGTCCCGACCTGCATCAGGTAGAACATGGAGAAAATTGCCAGTTCAGAAAATATGAATATCAGCGATTCAAACCGACGTCCCAAGACTGTCTACCTCCGTGTGTTTTGCATAACTGTTTAAAACAAGGTTCGTAGTCAGCCACATGAAAGGAAGAGCAAATATCCACATTATGAGGCTGAAGAGTGTCTGTTGCGCTAATCCGAAATTATTCCATATGGAATACGAGAAAAGTATCGATACGTAAAATACGATTATGGCAAACATTGCCAGCATCATGGATAAGAATTCAAGGAAGAGTTTTTTGCTGTTATCTGACAAACCCGAATATGCAATCCCTGAAATCATTCCTCCCGCAAAAGAAGATATGCTCATCAGTGCGAAATATGCCCCATCGCCTGACGCGAGTATTGTCAGGGGCGGGTAGAACCACATGAACATTAGTGTTGATGAAATCAGAACAAGTCCTGTAACGCCATATTTTCCTGGAAAATGCCTAAATCTTGGGAAAAATTCGGAAATTAGAAGTGAAATGAGGATTCCAGTGAACAGCATGAGAAAATTGATTCCCCCGAAAAAGTAGAGGCTGTTCTCAAGATGCAGATATACACCGTATGTTTCAATCAGCGGCATTGCAAGGATCAGAAGAGACGACCAGAAAAGGAAACCGCGTTTATTTCTCACTGGCCAGATACGATCAAAGAAACCTACACTAACGCCTTTCATGAACTTCAATCTAAGAAGGTAATTGGTCAAAAGAACCAGAATTATGCTTTCAAGAATCAACGGTATAACCGCAATAGAAAGAACCAGGGAGATTATAGAAGGAAATGCGGCGGTTATGCTTTCGCACTGGCAGCTGAGGGCAGAAAGAGCTCCAGATAGCTGTCCGCCTATTGCTGCCTTTGCCCTCATCCTGACATAACTTATAATCAGGAAGTAATTTTGAACCAGCAGTACGGAAAGTAAAGAAAACATCGCCAGAGACTGGATGCTTACTGAGAAAACAATGTACCTGGTGAAGAAAACCACACCACCGAGAAATAAGGGGGGAGTGCCCCCCGTTATTACATCATCTGCGATAGAAGCCACCAGAAGACCTATTCCCTGTGGTACATAATTGAATCTTATGAGTCCGGAAATAAGGATCATGGATAAAATTGCAAGCCCTATCCCTATCAGCCTCAGGGACGATGCTTTGTCGGCACCGTAGTTCGACAGGTATGACTTCAGCATTATCAGAAGAGACAAAAGGAAGAATATCGAAATTCTGAAATAAGGTATCGACAAAAAAAGGAGGAAGGAATAGAAGATTATGAGGAGAGCCCCGACCGTAAAATTGAATCCCCCCGGCTTGGTAACTAAAAACATTAACCCCAGCATTACTGCGAGAAGTATCATTGCAAAAAACTGCAAATAAACGTTATAATCCACGATAACTATGCCTGACGCGTATGCTGTCCAGGTGCCAAACAAAAATGACAGGATTCCCGCTATCTGAAGAAGAGCAGAATGACTGAGAAACCGGTTTAATGGATGAAATTCACCAGACATATTGATACCAGCAGTATGAGCAGATAATAGTTGGAGTAGTGAAATGCCCGTTTGAAATCACTCATTGAAAAATTCCTGATTATCGGAATTATAGAATAATACAGCATCACGATCCCGAGAACTATTGCCAATACATAGTACACTATGCCTACATTGATCTGATGAAAGAAAAGAGGTAGGAGCGAGTAAACGAATAGAACTACCGAGTTTGCAAGTATGATCCATGAAGTTCGCTCAATGCCTACGACTGAAGGGAGCATTGGAACGCCTGCTTTTTTGTAATCTTCTGTGTTATTAGTTGCAAGAGCCCAAAAGTGTGTAGGAGTCCACGCAAAAACAAGTAATGCTATGAAGATTGCTGTCATGGACACTGCGTTACTGACAGCAGCCCATCCTGCAAGTGCAGGGAAGCTCCCGGCTATTCCACCTATTACAATGTTCCAGGTTGTACGTCTTTTCAGGAGAATCGTGTAAAGTAGCGTATAGCTGAGGAACCCCATGAAAATGAAAATAGCGGTTAGGAGATTTATCGTAAAAATGGAAAGTAGCATTGCCACAGCGATCATTGCTGTGCCGTTGAAAAACATCCGTTTATAAGTCTTGTCGTTCACAATTCTGCTGCGATAAGATGTCCTGTTCATGTTCGCATCTATATCCATGTCATAGAGGTTGTTGAACAGTGCTGCAGACATTGATGCGAGAGTCCCAGAAATAATCAAAGGTGCAAGCAGGAGGATCCTTGCTGAAAAAGCAGGGTTGGAAAGGAAACCAGCTAGAGCCACAATATCTACGAGAAAAGTTATTTCGATTTTGTAAATTCTGGAGAAGTCCCTTCCATTCAATCTACTCCACCGGATCGTTTGAGTTAGGGTAGAGATCAACATTCTCGCTGTTTGATCCTTGCATTTGTGCTGTCATCCCATTATCAGAGCCCCCGTTTGCCACAGGAGAATGTATAGCCAGCTGGATTGGTGTGGAATTTGTGCTGACAACTATGATTCCGTACATTGCTTCGAAGTGTATTGTGCACCAGTATGTATATATGCCAGCGGTATGGAAAGGATATTTTCCCTGTGCGACGTGTCCAATGGTCTGAGTAATCTGCGATGTGCTGAGTATTCCGTAGTTAGTAGTACCTTCCCACTTTGCCGGATTTGAGGTGATTGAACTGTTGATCTTCGAAAAGAGTGAGGATGAGTAGGCACCATCATAGCTTATATACAGGTTATGCGGCGCACCATCCTCCTCTGTTACATTGAAATACACTAGAGTGTTCAGGGCAAATGATAATGTAGGATTAACTGCGCTTGCATTTTCAAAGTTGTTAAGGTTTTTCCATCCTGCTGCATTTGCCCCGAGATCCACGTATTGAACTGAGGTATGGCTAAAGTCAGTTGGTGCAACCCCAGTAGTTACTGGAGTGGTTAAGATATAACTAAAACTGAGAGCAATAACTACGATAACTATTGCAGCGAACGTTATTCCGCCCTTATTTGAATTCATTATTCACCACCCCCAATGATCTGGTTCGTTTCCGTCCTGTGTTCAAGTATATTAAGAGGATCAGTTGTTGGTTCTCTGGACCAGCTCTTTGTTATATTGTAAAGGAACACAAGCTGTCCTATTCCAATTATGACGCCACCAAGAATTGCACTATCCTGATATACCTGGAACTGCGCGAAATATCCTGCTACAGCCCTAGGCATTCCGATAAATCCGCCGATTTCCCATGACATGGACATGAGAAAAGAACCTACTGCAGTAATGTAAAGGTGCCATTTCGCGAGGCGTTCATCGTATATCCTGCCGTTGGAAAATGTGGGAAACAGGAGATAGAAAACTGCTACCGTGACTCCGAGAGTTACTCCGACGAAAACAAAATGGAAATGACCGGTCACAAAGTATGTTCCGTGCGCTATTTCATTAACCGATTGATTTGCCAGCATAACTCCTGAGACTCCGCCTAGGATGAAATCGAATATGCCATTAATAACGAAGAGCATAGGAGTTGTCAGCCTGATTTTCTTCGCGTTCCACATTGTTCCAATCATGTTGAAAACTGTAAGGGCTGATGGTATAACTACGAGGAATGAGGTAGTGGTAAAGAACAGAACCCAGTCGATTCCAAGTCCGGAGTTGAGAAGGTGATGCCCCCAGACTACTTCACTGAGTATCATAAGCAGTCCAAGAGAAAATACTGCCGAGAAATAGCTGTATACTGGAGTTTCTGTAAATCTGGATATTATATCGTACATAAGCCCGAAAAACGGAAGAATTGCGATGTAAACTATAGGATGTCCCCAGAACCAGAAGAGAATGGCGAATGTCAATGGATTGCTTGTCGACCCTGTGAAAAATATGGGGTTGAACAGATCGTAGAACAACATGCCGAGCCCGATCATAAGGGGAGGATCAGCAGATATTAACATGATAAGAGTAAAAACTACTGACCAGGCAAACACTGGCATCTCAGCGAGGGGAATATCGTCTGACCTGTCGATGAATATGATTTTTAATACTACTACGCTAGTCAAGGTTATTCCGATGAATATCATCTCCATCGCGATTATGGCGAGCCAGTCATAGGCACCACCGCCGAATGGTTGCAATTGAAGGGAAAGTGGAGGATACAAATACCATCTGGCACTTGATTTTGATACCAGAAACAGTGAACCACCCAGAAACCACAACCAATAACCAATCGATGAGAAGTGACCCATGTTATCTCTTTTCAGTCTGAGATAGCTGGGCAATAAGTAATACGCAGAACCAAACGCCGATCCTATGGCGAACATGTATATCATCAGGACTGCGTGTTGTGTCAGAAAGATGTTGTAGATTATAGGATTAATAATGGTTGGATTCGGATCGGTGAGGCTCACCCTCATTAATACGCCAAAAGCACCAGCCAGGAAGAGGAACATCAAAGATGTAAAGATATATCTGAGTCCAATGCTTTTTGCGTCATCATAAATGAATATAGACCAGTTAAGTGGATGTGGTTTGCCATACATCTGTTCCCTAATGTAAGCTCCTCTCTCCGGGTAACCTTCATCTCTGGCCTTAATTTCAGCCGCTTCGTTCTTTGACGCAGCCAGATAGTACAGAAGAAACACTAAAATAGCCGCCAGGGAAGTAACAACAGATGCGGTTATCAAAAGAGTAAATGTAGACATCTTAAGCCGACACCTCCATGTATCCCCTCATGAGGTAGTGATCCTTTCCGCAGTACTCGACGCATTCGAAAATATATTTACCTGCCTTTGTAGGTTCGAAACTTACCTGATTGGGATGTCCAGGCACAGCGTAGACCTGTAGCCCTAGTGACGGTATCAGCAAATCATGAATTACATCCTTGGATACAACCTGAAGAGTGTAATTATGTCCAGCAGTAACATATAGATAATCCGTTGAAGTGGTTCCATTTTGATATGTAAAACTCCACGCCCATTGATAACCGGTCACATTTATTATGGTTGAATTAGCAGGCACTGCGCCATTATTTTCCGGTTGAGCAATGTTAGCCTGATGTCCGAGCACGTAATTGAAGTTCAGAACTGCGGCACCCAAAAGAACCAGTAAGACACCTATTAACCAAAGGTATTCATGTGTAGATTTTGCACTCATCTGAAATCATCTCCTTCGATGGAATTGTCACCGTATTTTATTACCGGATACATGAGAAACATAATTGAGAACGCTGCTGCGGCTATACCGGCAGACATAACATCGTTTGCATCATAACTGGCAGCAATCCCCGGGTATCCTGCAAACATCGTTGAGAAAAAGTATCCCAGAATGAAATAAGACGCTATCCCTATAAATATCGAAACAACCAAAAAGGTGACAATGAGTCTTCCCTTTTCATCCATAAAGTTGCATTAAACAACCTTATTTAAACTTTTTTTGGGTTTTAATAGATGAAGCTTGAAAATATTGGCTCCTTGATACACTTCAATTATATGAACTTTGCAAATCTAACGATTTTATAGTTTCCCTGAATCAGGGGTTATGCAGAATATTTTCTGGGTATCCCTTACCATCACCTTGATGACAGTAAGTGTCGGATACGTTCTGATATACCTCAGGAATATTGCTGGAAGCTTTTCTGTAAGAAAACTGTCATACACGGTCATATTTCTGACAATGATGGGGAGCATGCTGAATTCCCTTAACTATTACCTGGCCACTCCCCCGAATTTTTTCAACACTATTGCGGCAGTAAATATCTCAATGATGGAAATGACTGTTGCAATAGTATACTTATTGTGGATCTCCTCAAGATACAAAATTCACACTATATCCAAAAAAGTTGCCCTCGGCTTATCTCTGCTTATGGTCTGGAACGAGGTGTCAATGGGTTCTTTGCTCTTTACAATTGCATATTCGACACCCGAGAGGTACGTAATGTCTGGAAGCTCCGGATTCCTTGCCCTCATTGTATCGGGAGTGAATAGCTACCTGTTTATTGCACCAATGGTGGGGGAGATGATTTTCATTTTCCTTTATTTCAAAGAGACTAGACTCAAGAAAATAATCTTTGGTTCGTTGATCGCAATGGCGCTCTCAACCCCGTCAATGATTGAAAACACCCAGTTCAGGTTCGCTGGTACTATCGTGTTCGCTTCAGTTATGGTCCTGTTTATGATACCGCTTTATGAATGGATCGCTAACCGGCGTAATTCATTGAAGTTAAATGAGGCGGCATCTCTTAAGTTCGTTTTTTCTATTTTTCTCCTGATGTCTTTCGGAGTTTTCTTCGGAGACGTGTTCCAGACACCGTTTTACATCGCGTGGCTCCCATATGGCATTGCTATGACATGTACAATGATCTTTTATTTTTATGAAGCTATATTGCCTGCCCAGAATGGGAGCCCCATGGTAGGCTGGAGAAAAAATCCCCGTTTCCTGTTTCTGGTTCTAATGTTCTCATTTGTATCGGAACTTTTCCTATCTGCATCCATCATTTTCATGAACCACGGGTCACCGTCTTCCGGCTGGTCTGGTTTTATAGCTTTATCAGCATTGTTGAAAGGCGTTGACTCTTCCAGCATTCCAGCAGTGATTCTAGATGTACCGTATGTAATAGGGGCCATTGCCAACTCTTACGTTTTTCTCACCATAATGGGGATTGAGATGGGAGCGCTCGTGGTTTTAAGGATGAGGAAAATTCAGTGGAGGGAGAAGAGGGTCAACCTAACTCTTGCACTGATCTCGTTTGCCCTTTACACCACAATTTGGCCGAACTTCGGGCCAGAAAGTTTCTATTCTGTCCTACCAGTATGGGCAAACGCTGGCTCACTAGGGCCGTTATATCCATCCATGATAGGAGTCATTGTTGGAAGTTATGCCATCTATGCCATTCTTGCGCTGCTTTTCGGGAGAAGAAGTTACTGCAG
>JAJZOM010000031.1 GCA_021811505.1 Thermoplasmata archaeon
CAGCAGTCGAGGTAACATACAAAACAATTGTTCCACCCGGTGCATTCAACGACACAGCCTGAGAAACAGCGTGTCTCAGGCCAAGCTGATCTTTTTTCAAGTGCTTTAAAACGATTTCAGTTTCTTGCACTTTTGACTTCATGGATGGTAAATATATGAAAGTATGTTTGTAATTTTACGACAATGATACGTCAATGCCATCCGAAATTTAAAAATTAATTAAATCGTTACCCCAGCCGTCCGAAAGCGATTCTGTGTTGAAAAAATCCGTGTTTATTATGTTGAACCTGTCTATCGGCATTTTCAGTAACTATGTTTGAAGGGACATAACATCAAAGGGTTTGAGGAGCTTCTGCATCTCCTGGGAAACGGTTGTCCACCGGTATATTTTATTGCTCTTCCTGACTAGGACGACCTCGCTTATCCCTGACAATTTATCCATCAGATCCTCATAGCTTATCCTCATGCTGTGAAAATCAATCTTCCACATGATTGCCGCCATGATCTCATATGCGATGAAGTTCACCACCGAGAGATAAGCTTCCACCCTCCCTGGAAGCTGGTATCTCACGGGAGAAAGGGATGCGTCTCCCTTCAGGTGCCTGAATGCCTTTTCCACCCGGTCCTTCTGGAAGTATGTTTTCACGATCTCCTTTCCTGACATGGAAATATCGGTGCAGAAGAGAAGTGATCTCCCGTCCTGTCTTCGCGCCTTCGCCTCCTCTGAGGAATCGATCTCATAACCCCTGCGGCCCCTTGCAGGCCTTACCACGGGAGACAGGGATGCCTTCAGTTCTGCCATGATCTTTCCCGAAGTTTCTGATTCAAGCCTCTGGATTGCAAGATCCCTTTCCGTCCTGGTGCGATCCCTTTTCTCCGGATCGATAATAACCACGATCCTGCAGGTGTGGCCGAACAGTGTTCCGACTTCATCCCTGAAATATATGCCGCGTTCTCCCGGCATCTCTATTATGTTCTCCCTCTTCTCTATCTCGGAATCCTCGTATTTCGAGATCCAGTCATTGACCTCGGATGAGGTATGCGGTCCGCCGGAAAGCACATGATAATCTTGTTCCAGGGCATAATCTATATTCGCCCTGCTCACGAAACCACGATCCCAGACAAGCGTGATCCTTTTCAGCTTCCAGCTTGAAAGGTTGTCTATTGTCTCCCTGACGGTTACCTTGTCTGGACTTGAACCCCTGACGGGATATCCTGCCAGAGGCATGTAATGATCCCTGGATACGAGAAGGCCAAAACCCATGTGCGGCCTTCCTGTCTGGGCACCGTATCCCCTCTCGGCAATTTCATTCTCCTGGCCATTCCACCTTATCCTCGTTATATCATGGTAGAAGAAGTATCTCGGATGATCGGATCCGATTATGCCCTTCCAGGTTTCGGAAAGATCGTGCTGTATCCTCATGGAATGCGATTCTTCTTCGCCGTCATTCCTGATGGATATCGCATCAAGTGCAGAGAGGAAATAATCCTTCGTCATCTTCTCCGGATCAGGGGAAATCCACCTGTGCAGCGGTGATCTCTTTATCCATCCGCTCATCTTTGTCAGCGCTTTCCTTCCCGTGAGCTGGTTCATAACCAGAAGGAGGATTGCCATTGCCTTCTCCTCTCCTATGGAATCGGAGAGGCATTCCTTCACATGGAATGATTCTGCGATCCTCCAGAAGAGTGCCATATTTCCGGCGGGATATGCCATGTCTATGCTTTCGAATCTTGATTCCGCTGCTATAACTTCCTCGTTGCCATCCTTCTCCACAACGCTTCCGAGATGCCTGATCACATGTATCCGGGACTGCTTTTTCTCCCTGTCCCACCTGGACTCGACAATTTGCCTGTATTTCCTGCCGCGGCTGGTAATGGTTCTCTCGAAGGACATGCATACTGTACAGTAACTATGCTAATGAACATTCCGGTCTGATAATGCGTCAGATGATAAGCCATGAATCAGGTTCCCAGAGTGCTGTCACTTGACATAGTTACTGAAATGATCGATATACGGGTTGAAAGCTAGGAAAACTTAACTAACCAGTATACATTGGAATGTCATGGTGCTGGCTACTGACAATTACGGAAGGCCTGTCAGGAGCATGAGGGTGCAGGTAAACACCACATGCAATTTCAGGTGTTTTTTCTGTCATATGGAGGGCACCGGCACTCATTCCGAATATCTTTCAGCAGATGAGATTGAAAAAGTTATAGAAACTGCAAGCAGATGGGGAGTCAACAAGATTAAATTCACCGGCGGAGAACCCACAATCAGAAGAGACATAGTAGATATTGTAAGGAGGACAAGAAAGCATATTTCCGGCAACATCTCTATGACTACGAATGGCATAATGCTTCCAAAAATAGCGAAAGATCTCAAGGCAGCCGGTCTTGATCGCGTGAACATTTCTCTGCATTCCATAGAAAAGGAAAAATTTGAGTTCATTACAGGCGTCGACGGAATTGATCAAGTTGTTGAAGGCATAAGGGCAGCACATGAAGCTGGATTTTCGCCCATCAAAGTTAATTTTGTAGTCCTTAAGAACCTCAACGAAAGTCAGATCCCCCGCATGATCAAACTTTCTGCCGAGGAGAACGTTATTCTCCAGCTCATTGAGTTCGAAACCACAAGGGAAATGGAAAGTTCAGAGGAATTTCAGAAGTACCACATTTCACTTGAACGCATTGAGGAGGAAATATCAGCGAAATCATTCAGGTCTGAATTCAATGATCTGCATCATCGCCCGAAATATCACCTAATGATCGATGGCAAGGAAGCAGAAGTCGAATTCGTCAAGCCAATGAGGAACTATGATTTCTGCAACAACTGCACAAGAATCAGGTTGACATCCACAGGCATGCTAAAGCCATGTCTTATGAGAAGCGATAATTACAGAAACATAATATCCGGCATCAGAAATGGTGATCGCAATGAAGATCTTGACAGGATTTTCCTTGCATCGGTAAAAGACAGGGAGCCTTACTGGAAAAAGGAGGATGAGCTTGAAAATAACAGTGAAATATTTTGGGTCAGTGAAGGATGATGCCGGTAGGGAAATGGAAATAATAGATGTGCCAGAAGGATCCTCTGTTTCCAGCATAATTGGCATGATAAAGGGAGAACGAAGCGGACTGGCCCTCCGAAAGAATCCACTTATGTTCGCACTGAACCAGAATTTCTGTGACGGAAACAAGATTCTTTCGGAAAACGATGAACTGGCTTTGTTTCCAGTAGTCAGCGGCGGATAGATTCCTTGACTGAACGATGCTGTCTGGACGCGTATACCTTCTGACCTGGCTACTCCACGCGAGATATTTATAAGGGGTCCAAACCTGAAGATATGGCACAGGATCATGATGATAAGGATACAGGAAGAACCATTGGACTTGGAAGAACTGATTCAGGCAACAAGAAATACAGAAGCCGGCGCAATAGTTACATTCCAGGGGACAGTGAGGAAATACTCCGGCAGCATGGAAGTGACCTCCCTCATATATGAAAGTTATAAGGAAATGGCTCTAAATGTCATTCAGACCATAGTAGATGAGGCAAAGGATAAATTCGGAGTACTCGAAGTAAATGTTCTCCACAGAATAGGAACAGTGAATATAAAGGAGGATTCTGTCGCGATTTCAGTTTCATCTGCCCACAGAAAGGAGGCATTCAAGGCGTGTGAATATATAATTGACAGCATAAAGGAAAAGGTACCAATCTGGAAAAAGGATGTTAAACCTGGCGGAGAAGCGAAATGGAGAGATTAGGATCCGGCTAGATTTTTTTCAAGAATAATATCCTCTTCGATCTCCTCTTTGAACCTGAATCCTCTCGCCTCATAAAATTTCATTCCAGGTAAATTCTTTTTATGCACAGAAACAGTTAGTTGCCTCTTCCCATTTGACAGCATCCAATTCTCTCCGTGCCTTAACAGTTCAGTTCCAATGCCATTTCCAATATGATCGGGATTAAGATAAATCCTGAGGAGATGAGCTATCTGGTTCTTGATTTTCATCTCCATAAAACCAACGATATTATTCTCCATCAGAGCAACTATGAAAAGGTAATTCCTATCGCCTTCAACCATAGATATATGTTTCTGCAACGCTTCTGGCGAATAATTCCTGTCAATCCACTTCTCTATTTCTTCGGTATCGTATATCTCCTTGTATGTGTGGTACCACGAAGTAGCAGCAATCCTATTGATGGGATCAACATCAGATTCCATGGCTTTCCTTATGAAGACACCCATGTGCAAAAAATGAGATAAATCTGGTTTAATAATTTTTATGGTCATAGGGCCGAATAAGCTGTCCCATTGAAAATTGAACTGAGTTCGTAAACATCGAATAAATTCAGTTCAGCGCTATACTCCTTCATAATATATATGTGACTTTCTTGTGCCCGGCAGATTGCCTGTAGCTACAAACAGCCTAAAAGATGGATATCCATGTCTTAATCGGCAATATCAAATTTCCTGAATTCCCATAATTTCGAGGGGATTATCTTCAGGAAGGCTGAGATTCTCGTTGCTGTTCTTCAAGAATCCGTAAAGCTAAAAGATATTCATCAAAAGTATTTACATTAAAAAATGCCAAGGAGCTGAACTGTTCTTTCGGAATGAATTTTGTATCTGAAGTAAGGAGTGCTTCTCTCATGTTTTTAGCTTTCAAAAGTCCTCCCCTATATATGCTGAATAAAGGTTCTATATTGCCATCAGAATCGATGGGAGTAACCGGAGTTCCATTATAGCTTGATAAAAGTTTACGAACATCATCTTCGGTGAAAAACGGCATATCACCTCCAATGAGGACAAATCCCTCATATTTCGCTTTAAGATCGATCACCAGATGCATTATGTCTTGTGAATCATCAATCATGTATGGTACGGGCAGGTCAATTTTTGAATAAACTACTGTCTCAGTCACCGACGATACTTTTCTGTATATTCTTTCGATCATGGTCTCGTTTCCGAATTTAAGGAAATGCTTGCCCGGAAGACGTACAGAGAGTTTTACCGGTATTACCGCAATCATTGTCGCAATGATCATGCATTGTCCATAATTAATATTGATTCAGGCTGCATCTACAACATGGGGAGGTTTCTGCCGGAATCAGGTCCAAGTGAGAATGTCTATATTTCTAATCATCATAAACTCAGTATAATGATTGATATCTCAGAAAAGGATATTGTCAGAAGGTACGCAAAAGCATCAGGAAAGATTTACCTGAAAAAGGAAACCATTGAGACCATATCCAATGGCAAGGTAAAGAAAGGCGACGTGTTCACATCGGCAAAAATTGCCGGCATGGAGGGTGCTAAAGATGCCTGGAACAGACTCCCTTATTGCCACCAAATTCCACTGGAAGGCGTAGATATTGATATTGAACTGCTGGAAGATTCTGTAAAAGCAACCTGTGTTGTTATTGCGCAGTGGAAAACTGGAGTTGAAATGGATGCATTAAGTGGAGTCACATCGGCACTCCTCACTGTCTGGGACATGGTGAAATACATTGAGAAGGACGACAGCGGAAATTACCCGGAAACAAGGATTACTGACGTGAAAGTGGAGACTAAGGTGAAAGGGCATGCATGATCACAGAATAGAAGATTTCCACGCTAAATTCGGGGTATTGGTCTGCAGTTCGACGAGAAGCATGGAAAACGATGAATCCGGAACTGCCATAATCAAGCTTCTGGAGAAAAATGGACACGAAGTGTCAAACTATGAAATTGTAAAAGATGACGAAGCTGAAATAATAAAAATGGTGCTCAAATTCATAAACGATGCAGATGCCGTGGTTATTTCCGGTGGAACCGGCATTACGCTACGCGATGTCACGGTTGAGGCCGTCGCCAGAATTGCAGAATATGAAATGAAAAGTTTCTCCACAATCTTTTCAATGTTGTCGTTCAAGGAGATAGGTTCGTCAGCTATGCTGTCAAGAGCTTCTGCATTTGTGGTGCATAGAAAGCCTGTTTTCTGTCTTCCCGGGAATCCAGATGGTGCATCACTTGGTATTGAAGAATTGATTCTGAAAGAAATAGATCATATACATCATGAATTGAACAGATAGGATTCCGGTGGCAAAATGGTTCAGTTCAGGGAGAAAATGGGTAGATTTTTCGGGTTAATCTCATTCGAGGAGGCACTTCAGCGTATTTCTTCGAACAGTTGGACAAAACCTGGAACAATGACTGTACCGTGTTCCGATTCTCCAGGGCTAATAGCATGTTCCACGGTATATTCAAAATCAAACGTTCCCAGGTACAACAGGAGCCTCGTAGACGGATTCGCTGTCAACTCCCGGAATTGTGCTGGTGCCACAGAGACAAATCCTGTAAAACTAAAAATTATTGGCATTGTTCAGGCAGGTGAAACGACAAGCCATTATAGCAATGCGGGAGAATGTATTGAAATCTACACAGGAGGGAGAATCCCCCCGGGGTGTGATTCAGTTCTTATGGCAGAAGAGGTGGAAAGGGAAACAGGGTTTATCATCTCCTCCAGGGCACCTGAACCATGGGATAACGTCGAGAAGGCAGGGGACGATCTTCATGCAGGCACGGAAATAGTCAGAAGTTCCGGCATAATAAGGCCGTGGCAGGCGGCAGCGATGATCAGTTCGGGAGTGCCGGAAGTGGAAGTTTTTCGAAAATTAAGACTCGGTGTTATTTCAACAGGAAATGAGTTGTTCAGGGAATCTGAGGATTATGTAGAGAATACAAATCAGATCATGCTTACCAGATATTTCAGGCGGTCTTTTGTTAGCACGGAGGAGATAGGGATACTGCATGACGACCAACAGGAAATATCCGGGAAGATCAGGGAAAGCATCCAGAATTATGATGCATTGATAATTACGGGCGGAACAAGCCTTGGGGGGAGAGATGAAGTACCGGATGCCATTTCCCGGATTGGAAAAGTAATTTTTGGTGGCGTTATGATGAGGCCAGGAAGGACAATCACACTTTATAAGGTAAATGACAAGCCTGTATTCTCTGTGTCCGGAAATCCAGCCCCGGCCCTGATTTCGGTCGAAGAGTTCTGGGAAAGATATATTGAAACAGCCTTTGGAGTAACTGGCCTCCGGAGAAAGATTATGGCAAGGCTCTCATGCAGCGTCACAAACACTCCAGGTTACACGACCATTTTAAGAGTCAAGGTCGGGAATTTGGAAGACGGTATGATCGCTGAACCGATAATTTCTCACGGCACAGGGAAGTTGAGCACTATGATTGAAGCAGATGGGACAATGGTAATACCGGGTAATGTCGAAGGTTACGATAAAGGCCAAATCATTGAAATCAAGTTCTTTGGTGATCCAAATTGAAAAGTGTTTTCAAGAAGCTTGTAAGTTTTGAAGAAGCTGTAAAAAAAGCACATGAATTCATCCCGCAGGTAAATGACACTGAGATGGTAGGCCTTCTCACAGCCAATGGTCGCATACTGGCTGAGGATATATTCTCTCCAGTAAATAATCCGCCATTCAACAGATCAACAATGGATGGTTATGCGGTCAGATCAACTGAAACTGCACAGGCTGCGCCAGAGAGTTCAGCAAGACTGAAAGTATCGGGTTCGTGCAACATAGGCGAACCACAGAAGTTCCTGCAGGATAAAAACACCTGTTATGCCATATCAACCGGTTCAATAGTTCCCGGTGGTTCAGACTCAGTTGTAATGGTAGAGCACACCATCGAGGCGGATGGAACTGTGATGATTCAGGAGGCGGTTACGCCGGGGCAGAATATTGCGGAGACCGGGAGCGATGTCGCCACCGGTGAGATCATTCTTTTCGAGGGAAAAGAACTGGAAACAAATGATCTGGCGGTACTGGCATCCCTGGGAATATCACACATCAGGGTTTACAGGAGACTGAAGATCGCCATTATCTCCACAGGCAATGAACTTATCATGCCTGGTGAGAAATACACTGAAGGGAAAATACATGAAGCCAATGGAATAGCAGTCCTGTCTGAAATTTCAAAATTCCGATCACTTGACCCGGAATTCCTTGGAATTGTTCCGGATCGTTACGAACTCATTAAGCGCACAATAGTTTCTGCAACTGAGAATCATGATGTGGTTATTCTCTCTGGAGGAAGCTCCGCCGGTTCGGCCGATATGGTTTACAGGATAATAGAACAGTTGAATCCGGGATTGATATTTCACGGGGTTCTCGTTAAACCGGGATCTCCGACTGCTATGGGCCGGCATAACAATGCGGTTATCATAGGCCTACCTGGTTTCCCGGTCTCTTCCCTGATGATCTTCAGAACAATATTCCTCGAACCAATTATCAATGCCTCAAGATCCTTGTCCAGGATGAGGAAAACCAGAAAAGAGATTGGCCAGAGAATTAACCTGGAAATGGGGAAGCAGAACCTCTTTCCTGTTAGACAACCAGGAGAAGACAAGGAACGGATATACCCAGTAACAGGGCTTTCCGGTTCAATATCAAGATTCACTGCGACTGATGGCTTCATTTCACTTCCTGGAAACACTAAATTCATTGAGAGCGGGACGCCAGTTGAAATGACCATGTGGGAGAAAGAAGCAGGAAAGAACGGCGTTTTTGCTGCAGGAATGTTGCTCTCACACCACAGTAACACAATTAATTCCCGTGGAAAAGCAATGACATTTCTCAGGATGAATCCAAGGGACGCCATCCGATCCTACACTAATGGGGATATCGATTTGGCAATTATCTACTCCACAGTGGACAATAAATCAAATCAGGCTCCGTTTTTAGGAGATTTCAAAGTGAGTGAGGAAGATTGCTTATTTATTGGAAAACCGATAAAAATTGTGGCTGTTTCACAAGACAAATCTGAAAATTTCGACACTGTGATCAGCAAAATTTCCGATGGGACAGTCGTTTCCGGACCTCCATTAAGGCTTCTCTCCAATATACTGACTGATAACCTGAGCCTGATTTCCATGTGCAGCACAATACGGAATAATATTTCCCAATATTACGGAGAAACCGGACCTGAATCAATGAAGGGGCTCAGTGAAGGAAGGTATCCTCTTGTTGTGGGCAATCTGGATGACCTTGTCACGGAAGGATATGAACTGATTGAACTTTTCACTGTCGCACCAGTGTTTATATTCGGGAAAAATAATCTGGCAGCACTCTCCTGCCTGAATACTGGGGAAATCAGCCCTTTGAAGCAATAACCCAAAGAGGAATAATTCAGGAATCTTTCCTTAATTTTTCCAGTTTTGATACAAGTTTCAGAATCTCGGACACATTGTCAATATAATAATCCGCGTTCTCAGAAGCCTTATTGGAGCCGTGGCGAATCAGTACAGAAACGGATTTTATCTCCCGTGCCGGGATGAGATCACTCTCTGCGTCGCCAACGAATGCTGCGTTTTCAGGCTTAACTTTCATAATTTCAAGGATCTTCAGATACGGCTCAGGATCAGGTTTACCGAATCCCACGTCGTCAATGGTTATCACGGGT
>JAJZOM010000307.1 GCA_021811505.1 Thermoplasmata archaeon
TCTTTTCGGCTCACTGGAAAGTATCTCTTCCAGGCCATGAATCTTCTTTCGGACCTCTTCCATTTCCTCCATGACTTTCGATATCTCAAGAGCAGTAAGTCTCTGCAGCCTGAGTTCAAGTATTGCATTTGCCTGGATATCATCCAGTTTAAATGCCGACATAATGGAAGTTCTGGCCGTCGGCACGTCCTTGGCTTTCTTAATCAGATCTATGGCCTTGTCAATATCTTCCAGAGCCTTTATGAGACCTATGAGGAGATGCTCCCTCTCCCTTAACTTCCCCAGTTCGAATTCAGAACGCTTTACAATGACTTCAAGCCTGTGAGCTATGAAAGTCTCTATGAAACCCTTAAGATTGATTGTTTTGGGCTGATTATTAACAAGTACAAGGTTTATGATGCTTATTGAGGTTTCAAGTTCAGAGTGCTCGTACAGCTGATTCAGCACCAGATTGCGCATATCTTCATCTCTGACTTTTACGACCACACGCATGCCATTCCTGTCGCTTTCGTCCCTGATGTCGGTGATACCCTTTATGACCTCATTCTTCACCTGCTCAGCAACATTCTGGATGAAAAGTGCCTTATTCACGCCGTAGGGCAGGCTCTTAATTATTATTCGCTTGGTCTCGGTCAGATCAGTCTCTCCCTGGCAGATAACTTTCCCGCGGCCGTTAAGATAAGCATCCATCAGTTCAGGAGTGTAGAATGCTATTCCTCCACCGGGGAAATCCGGTCCTTTTATGAACTTCAGAAGGTCCTCGACTTCATATTCGGGGTGGTCCAGTGCATAGGTAATGGCCGCCGTTACTTCTCCTAGATTGTGCGGAACCATGTTGGTGGCCATTCCGACTGCTATTCCAGAACTACCGTTCAGGAGAAGATTTGGAACTTTTGTGGGAAAATACTCCGGTTCCTCAAGTGAGCCGTCAAAGTTCAGCCTGAATGGGATCGTGTTCTTGTCGATATCGTGTATCATTTCCTCGGAAATTTCAGCGAGCCTGGCCTCCGTATACCTCATGGCAGCCGGTGCGTCTCCATCAATAGACCCGAAATTACCCTGCCCGTCTATCAGCGGATATCTCATCGAAAAGTCCTGGGCCATTCTTGCGAGAGTGTCGTAAATCGCAACGTCACCATGGGGGTGATATTTACCCATGGTTTCTCCGACAATTCTTGCCGATTTCTTGTACGGCTTATCGTGTGTAACTCCGAGTTCGCTCATGGAGTACAGGATGCGCCTCTGAACAGGCTTAAGACCATCCTTCACGTCGGGGATGGCCCTGCTCACTATGACGCTCATTGCATATTCAAGATATGAATTTTTGATTTCGTTTTCAATAGGTCTTTTTTCCAATAATATCCCTCACAGATCGATGTTGGTAACGTACCTGGCATTCTCTTCGATAAATTTTCTTCTCGGTTCTACCTTGTCACCCATCAGGATTGAAAATAGCCTGTCAGCATAAGCTGCGTCCTCTATGGTTACTTCCACAAGTTTTCTTGTTTCCGGATTCATGGTTGTTTCCCACAACTGTGTGGGGTTCATTTCTCCGAGACCCTTGAATCTCTGGGTTATGGCATTTGCGCCGAATTTTGAGGCAACTTTGTCTTTTTCCTTCTCGGAATAGACGTATGCCACTTTTTCTCCTTTCTGTATCCTGTAAAGAGGAGGCTGGGCAAAGAAAATGCTGCCGTTGGTTATGAGTTCCTTTGTGTACCGGTAGAAGAACGTTAGCAAAAGAGTCCTGATGTGGGCTCCGTCGACGTCAGCATCAGTCATTATGATTATCTTTCCATACCTGAGCTTGCCGATGTCAATGTCTTCTTTTATGTTAGTGCCCATAGCCGTGATTAAATCCCTGATTACCTGATTTTCCAGGGTTTTCACGTCAGACGATTTCTCAACATTCAATATCTTTCCACGCAACGGCAAAATGGCCTGGAATTCACGATTCCTCGCCTGTTTCGCGGAACCTCCTGCAGAATCTCCCTCTACAATGTAAATTTCTGTTTTCTCAGGATCAGATGATGAACAATCAGCAAGCTTACCGGGTAATCCCCCACCTTCAAGGGCGGATTTCCTTCTTACCAGGTCTCTCGCCTTTCTGGAGGCTTCTCTTGCAAGAGCTGCTGCAATGGCCCTCTTTACAATTACTTCCCCGAGGTTCGGGTATGATTCAAAATACTCCTTCAGGTAAAGTTCCGTAGCAGACTGAACCAGCCCTCTTGCCTCGCTGTTCCCTAGTTTTGATTTTGTCTGACCCTCGAATTGTGGTTCCATGATCCTGACATGAAGAACTGCGACTATGCCCTCTCTTACGTCGTCTCCAGTAATCGACTCGACGCCTTTGATCATATTGTTATTCTTTGCATAATCCTGGATAACTCTTGACAAACCGGCTCTGAAACCTGAAACATGCGTTCCCCCTTCTATGGTATTGATGTTATTTACAAAGCTTACCAGCACTTCTGAAACTCCAGTATTGTACTGGAACGCAAATTCTACCACCGAATTCTGTATCTCAGTCCTGTACGCTATTGGCTCCTTGTGAACATGCGTGTGCCCTTCACCAAGATACTTTACGAATTCGGAAAGACCGCCGTCGAAATGCAGCGTCTCCTTCTGTTCAGTTCGAAGGTCATCAAGGGTTATTGTGATGAATGGATTCAGGAAAGCAAGATCCCTGATCCTCTCCAGAATCGTGCTGTAAGAGAATTCCACGGTTTCAAATATCTCTGTATCCGGGTAAAACCAGATGATTGTTCCGTGTGATTTATCAAGCTTCAGCTTGATATTGGCCAGCTCCGGTGGAGGATGGTGTTCGAATTCCTCACGCTTCAGCGACTTCAATCCGGAACTTGGGGCTCCTCGGATAAACTCCTCGTAATAAATTTCTCCATTTTTCTTGACTATTGCTGTCAGTCTTGACGAAAGGGCATTTACGACATGCACACCGACGCCATGGAGTCCGCCTGTTATCTTGTAGACCTTCTTATCAAATTTCGCACCGCTGTGCAGTTCCGTCAGGACAATTTCCAGGCCAGGTCTCTTGTATTTAGGGTGGATATCCACCGGTATACCTCTCCCGTCGTCCTCCACGCTTACGGAGTTGTCCGGAAAAATCGTTATGTAGATCGATTTGGCGAAACCGGCGATGGCTTCGTCAACACTGTTGTCAACAACTTCCCACACCAGATGGTGCAATCCGCGTTCATCCGTAGACCCGATATACATCCCGGGTACCTTGCGGACTGCTTTCAATCCCTCCAGTATCTGAATTTGAGATGAATCATAATTTTCCATTTATATACCCTCCTTTAGTAGAATTCTATTCCTGTCTCCGTCTCTATGCTAACTATTATATTAATTTTCACCACGAAAAATCATGGATTCGTTTCGTCTAGTGCGGTTTCCGGAGGATTAAGTTTATCTCCTTCTTCTCATCCTCAACACCCACAAGCAATAGTTTTGTTGTTTTTGCCAGTCCTTCAAACGTTCCCGGATCATAGGGAAATTTTTCTCGCAGGAGCAGAATTTTTGCATCCTGACCTGGTTCCATCTGAATATTAAGGCCTTTCATCACGCTCTTAAGGTAACTGAACGGGTCGCCGCCACAGGATATGTTCCGGTGATCTTCGACAATCATTAAAGGTCAATTACGGAATTGGTTAAAGACTTAACTTAATGCCTGACCAGCAGGTATTTATCCGCAAGTCCAGCAATCTCTGTTTTTATATGGTCCGGAAGATCAATCTCTTTCAGCATTATTTCAGATTTCAGCCCGCCGAGGACAATCACGTTTTTCTGCAACACTGTGATCATTTCGTACATCTGATAATTTAATGCTGCAAGCCGGGTATCAATTTGTCCCTTCTCCATTGAGAGGGACCTGAAGTTTTCCTGCAATTTGACTATCCGACTGACCAGATCCTCGTAGATACCGTAGTTATACCTTAATTCATCTATTTCTTCACTGCTGAGATTTACTATGCTGCTTAAGGTTCCAGTCCGATCATCCATCTCTTTCACCGTATTTCTTCAGCAATCCGATAAGAAAATCGGTTCGTTCCAGATCCCGCTTTATCATTTCGTATTGCAGTTGCGATTCTGACAGCTCAAGCCTCTTGGTTTTCAGTAATTCTCTGAGAGTTTCTGTTTTGACGCTATAGAAATTGATTTCCCTTTCCAGTTTTCTGATCATTTCCTCCTTCAATTCGACCATGATTATCCACTACTCAGGCAATGTTGAGTCTTTAATGAGATATACTCCTTTCTGTTTGGTTTGAACGCTCGAAGTTAATAGTAACGGTCTTCTCAATACATTTTTAAGGGTTTGTACCATATATAATTATGCCAAGGTACAATTTTAAATGCTCGGAAGCAGGCTATAAATGCAGCTACGAAGTAGATGGAGCGACTTCCGAGGAGCTAATCCCGAAAATAAAGATACACGCCAGATATGCCCATAATCTCTTCGAGGTTTCGGAGAACACCCTTGTGAAGTTTAAATCCGCTATCAAGGAAAAAACCTCTTAATATAGAAAAATCGATGTTCAGCAGAATACCAACGGTTCTAAGGAGCCAGGAATTAATTGATAGGTCATTTCTCAAGGCGTCACGGATTACTGAGCCTTATTATCCAAAGATAGAGACCAAGATAAGGAAAGAAATTACGGATCGGGTATCAACCATAGAGGGAATCACCTGTGCACACCTTTTCAAGCTGGTTAAGAAATTCCCTACCATTGAAAAATTGCACCCCTTCTATTACCACATGATTGACCTCATGTTTGACGTTGATCAGTATAAGGTCAGCCTCAGCAAGGCACAGTGGGCTGGGGAACGAATTACAGACCTCAGCACGGACGTTATAAGGCGGCTGAAGAAAGCCAAAACTATTGAACTTCTCAACAAGATAATGAAGGAGTTTTACGGAAGGTATTCGTCCATAATAATGAGCATTGACAAGGATCTTATTTTCCTTTCAAGATGCAGAGACTGGATTAGAAAAGTACCAGATATAGACACCGGGATGCCGACATTCATCATTGCAGGAATGCCCAATGTGGGTAAAAGCTCCCTGCTTGCAAAACTTACCGGAAATACACCAACTATTGCCCCTTATCCATTTACCACACAGACAATATCAATTGGACTCACTGAATTCGATGGAAAAAGAGTCCAGATTATCGACACACCTGGCATACTCGATCGTCCCATGAAGGAAAGAAATGAGATGGAGATGAAGTCCATCCTCTCCCTGAGGCATATCAAGGGAGTTATCATCTTCCTCATGGATCCAACAGGACATTCGTCTTATTCCGTGGAACAGCAGGAAAACCTGTACACTGAAATTTCTACTGAATTTTCAGCAACAATGATTCGAATTCAGACAAAATGTGATATGACCCCGGATCGCACCGAGAGGATAGCTATCTCCACCGAAACCGGTGAAGGGCTTGATTTATTGAGAGAAGAGATGCAGAAATTCCTTAAATGAGGTGTTTTTCCATGGATATTGATAAGGAGATAAGGAAACAGGCAATAAAAAATGCTTTTGAACATAAGGGGAACGCCGATATTGGAGCCGTTGTAAGCAAGATAATGGGCCAATTTCCGGAGTACAGGAAGAACGCGAAGGAACTGATCACCAGAATTAAGCCGATCGTTCAGGACATAAATGGACTCTCGGAGGAAGCATTGGACAGCATTGTAAGCACCGAATACCCGGAGTTTCTTGTCAGGGAAAAAAAAGTGCAGGTGCACAGCCTTCCTGAACTCAGAAATGTTAAGGGAAAAGTCGTAATGCGAATGGCTCCTTCTCCCTCAGGCCCCCTTCACATAGGTCATTCCAGAATGGCAATACTGAACGATGAATACGTAAAGAGATACGGGGGAGATCTGATTCTAAGAATAGAGGATACAAATCCCTCAAACATCGATCCCATTGCCTATGAACAGATCCCCGAAGACCTCAAATGGCTGGAAGTGAACGTAACTAAAACCGTTATACAGTCAGACCGGATGGGACTGTATTACAATGAGGCTAAAACCCTCCTTGCCAACGGATACGCGTATATATGCACATGCACATCAGACCAGTTCAAGACCGGACTTATGCATTCAGTTGCCTGTCCGCACAGGAATTCAGCGCCTGAAACCAATCTCGACCAGTTTCAGGGAATACTTGATGGTAAATTCAAGCCTGGAGAGGCCGTTCTGATCATTAAAACGGATCTGGCACATCCCAACCCTGCTCTGAGAGACTGGATCGCATTCAGGATAAGCGAAGTGCCCCATCCCAGACACGGGAGAGACTTCAGGTTCTATCCTATGATGAATTTCAGCGTCGCAGTTGACGACCGCCTTCTGGGTCTTACCCACGTAATCCGTGGAAAGGACCATATTAATAATACCGAGAAACAGAAATATATCTTCAAGTACAACAAATGGAAACTCCCGGAATATTATCACTACGGACTGGTTGATTTCCCGAATGTGATTCTCAAAACGTCCATAATAAAGAAAGGCATTTCAAATAGAACTTATTCCGGATGGGATGACATCAGACTGGGGACCCTTCTTGCCTTTCGTAAGAGGGGATTCTCACCTGGCACTTTCAGGAGATACTGGGTTGAATCCGGCATGAGAGAGGTCGATTCTGAGTTTTCACTGGAAATTTTCTATTCCATGAACAAGGAACTGATAGATATGAACACCAGAAGGTTGTTTTTCATTCCGGATCCCGTCAGGATTCATATCTCAGATGCACCCCCTACTAAGGTTTCCGTGCCATACCACCCGACCAATTCGTCGCTTGGCACAAGAAAATACAGCCTGCCGAAGGATCCGGAAGTCTTTGTTCCTGGCGGTGACTGGAAAGCCACTGAAGACGGGCATATATTGAGATTAAAAGATATGTGCAACCTGGAGAAAAAGGGAGAACTCGGGATTTTTAGGGGTGCCAGCCTTATGGACAGGAAAATGAAAATAATACAATGGTCCCCTGCTGACGGACTGGACTTCACAGTGTACAAACCGGACGGAACATCAGACACCGGGAAAATAGAGCCATTTGCGAAGGATTTCAGGGGAGTGGCACAACTGGAGAGATATGGGTACGTAAATGTGACCTCCAGCCATGTGGGATATTTCACCCATAAATGATTACTGTTCCGGCACCTTGAGAAAGGGAGGGAATTTTCTCAGCACAATTATTTCCCCGATTGATTTTATCCACCTGAAAGGAACGCTTATTGCTGAACCAAATTCTACAAGCTGGGAATTGGGCCTCTCAATGAAAAGACCGTAGATGTCCTGTATCTCCATATCAAGAATTATGTCGGTCACCTGCCCCAGAAGTATTCCCTTATCGGTATATACTGGCATTCCGAAGAGTTCAGTGACCTCGGCCATCATGAATTAACAGATATGATTCAAAATATAAATGTTGGTAAGGATCAGTGCTTGCAGGCTTCAATGAAGTTTTTAAATATCTCTTTGCCGAATTGGGTATTGTCAACTTCCGGATGGAACTGTACGCCATAAATAGGTTTCGTATTGTGTAGAAATGCCTGTATCGCACATGTTTTTGAACTTCCGACTATGGTGAAATCGCCGTTGAGTTTCTTGATCTCATCGTTATGATTCTCCCAGGCTATGATCTTTTCCGGAATTCCGCGGAATATTCCGCCGTTTCCTGTAAACTTCACTTCAGTTTTTCCAAATTCGGGATGGGTGCCAGGACCTACCTCCCCACCAAAATGCAATGCAATAAATTGTGCACCAACGCATATCCCAAGTATCGGATATTTGTGATCGTCAATAAAATTCCCTATCTTTCCAAGCTTGTTCAACTCAGTTACTATACTTGGAGCCCCACCGGAAAGAACCAGACCATCAAGGTCATCCAGTTTTTCGGAATCTGTATCGTTGGGAACGATCTTGGTTTCTACCCCGAGATCTTTAAGAACTCTATATTCCCGGTGAGTCCACTGACCTCCGTTATCGACTACATATATTTTCATTCTGGTCTATTCCATACCGGGTATTCCTAAAGATTTGCTGATTTCCTTGTAACGGTTTCTTATTGTAACTTCGGTCACTCCCGAAACTCTAGCAATTTCTTTCTGCGTCCTCGGTTTTCCAACCATCACCGAGGCGATATAGATGGATGCTGCGGCAACACCAGTCGGTCCTTTGCCGGAAGATATGCCCAGTTCGGTTGATCTTCGGACAATATCTTCGCTCACAATTATTGCCTGCTTGTCGAGATCCAGCTTACTGCAGAACTGTGCCACGTAAGAATAAGGGGTGGTGGGTCTCAGGTTCAGGCTGAGTTCTTTTGCCAGATGCCTGTAAGCTTTTCCGATTTTTTTCTTGTTCACTTCTGAAGCCTTGGAAATTTCGTCAAGGGTTCTGGGGAGGTTGACCATCCTGCACGCAGCATAAATAGATGCGCACACAATACTCTCAATACTTCTTCCTCTGATTAAATTCTTTTCCACAGCTCTTCTGTAAATTAGAGCCGCGGTTTCCTTGATATCTTTTGGAATGCCTAATTTTGCACCATTATCATTGAGCATCTGTAACGCCAGAGAAAGATTTCTTTCTGCGGCATTACTTACCCTGATCCTCTGGTGCCATTTTCTTACTCTGTAAATTTGAGCGCGATTTTTATGAGGTATCCGTTTACCATAGTAGTCCTTGTTGGACCAGGATATTTCTGTAGCCAATCCTTTATCATGACTCAGGAAAGTCATTGGAGAACCTGTTCTTGCTCTTCTATCATCCTGTTCAGAGTCAAATGCGCGCCATTCCGGCCCCTGGTCAATAAATGAATCCTCAAGGACCATTCCACAGTCGTTGCAGATTAACTCCCCTCTTTCGTAATCTCGCACGAGATGTTCAGAGCCACATTCCTGACATTTTTTAGTAACATCCTGATCAATATTAGTACCCATTAATTCACCCATTAACAATTAGTATTTATACTACATCCATAACGCTATTAAATCTTTTTCATTAGTAGTATATTAATATTTCACTGACCATTTCTGGTTATCGTTGATCAAATATCAGCCCTACATCGCATTTTTGTGGATTATCAAACTTTGCTAGATCTGCCGAACTCCCTTTTTAAAACTATCGCCCATCCGAGAGTTATAAGCAAAAAGTGGGAGAAATGCTAAAATAATCTGCTAAAATCATGTGTTCTGACTGATTAAGACGGTTGGAATAACGGGATTAAGACAAGTGTAATTAGCGTCCTGACAATATCGGCCATTACTCACCTGTCATTCATTTTACGAAAATA
>JAJZOM010000233.1 GCA_021811505.1 Thermoplasmata archaeon
TCCTCAAGGACCATTCCACAGTCGTTGCAGATTAACTCCCCTCTTTCGTAATCTCGCACGAGATGTTCAGAGCCACATTCCTGACATTTTTTAGTAACATCCTGATCAATATTAGTACCCATTAATCCACCCATTAACAATTAGTATTTATACTACATCCATAAGGCTATTAAATCTTTTTCATTAGTAGTATATTAATATTTCACTGACCATTTCTGGTTATCGTTGAACAAATATCAGCCCTAAATCGCATTTTTTGTGGATTTTCAAACTTTGCTTTTACTGCTGAGCTACCCTTTTAAAACTATCGCTCATATGAGAGTTATAAGCAAAAAGGAGGAGAAATGCTAAAATCATGTGTTCGGACTCATCTTGATGGTTGAAATAACGAGATTGCGACGAATGCAATTGACCTCCTGACAGTATCGACCATTACTTCCCTGTCATTAAGTTTAGGAAAATAAATGTCCAGTTAGGTTATCGGGAAAAATCATGTCTTTTTTATCAAAATATTCCGATTTATACGCTGAATTATCTTTAAAAGTGCATCAGAATGGTATACTAAGGCTTTAATACCTGAATGCGTAGTATTAATAATTTTGCGTATAATTTATATACACTGTAACTATATCATGTTGCAAATGGAAGAACAAATAAGATTGGTTCATAAGATGAACAAGCAACTTGTAATACGCCTTGGTGACTGTGTCAAGATGAAAGCAAAGGTTGTTGACGAGAAGAATAAAACAGTGGGCAGGATCGGAAGAATTTTCGGTCCGGTCAGCGATCCTTATGGCCTTGTTAATCTGTCCGAAGAGGTATCGGAACCTGAGAAATTACGTCTCATTTGTTAGGTGATATTATGGAGAATGTTGAGAATAAAAAAAGAAATATAGAACAAATCGAAAAGTGCCCGGAATGCGGTTCATCACAATTAGTTAGAGATTATGAAAGGGGTGAACTCATCTGCAATAACTGTGGCCTTGTTATAGATGAAAGCTTCATAGATCAGGGACCCGAATGGAGAGCATTCGATTCTGACCAGACGGAATCCAGGGCTAGAACCGGATCACCGATGACATTTACAATTCATGACAAGGGTCTTTCTACCGACATATCCTGGAAAAACAAGGATTCGTACGGAAAGTCCATACCTACGAGAAACAGGGCGCAGCTTTACAGACTTAGAAAATGGCAGAAGAGGATAAAGGTATCAAACGCTGCTGAAAGGAATCTGTCCCAGGCTTTGCAGGAACTGGAGAGAATGGCCTCGAATCTGAGCATACCCAATGATGTCAGGGAAACAGCTGCAGTGATATACAGAAAAGCGGTAAAGCAGAACATGATAAGAGGAAGGAGCATTGAAGGCGTTGTAGCCGGATCAATCTATGCTGCATGCCGTATCACAAATGTTCCGAGAACTCTGGATGAAATAGCTTCTGTGACAAGGGTCAAGAAAAAGGAAATTGGAAGAACCTACAGAATAATGAGCAGATACTTGAAACTGAATATAATGCCGTCTAAGCCTGATGACTATGTTAATCGTTTCTGCAGCAAGTTAAAATTGTCAATGGAAGCAAGGAAAAAGGCCACTGAGATACTCAAACTGGCTCAGGATCACGACCTCACATCAGGTAAGGGGCCAACTGGCGTTGCAGCCGCTGCAATTTACATCGCTTCGCTCATCACTGAGGAGAAGAGAACACAGAGAGCAGTTGCTGAGGTAGCCGGGGTTACTGAAGTAACCATAAGGAACCGATACAAAGAACTAACCGAAAAGCTTTCCATCAATGTCGAACAGTGATTATAACCGTTCGCCATCTATTTTTTTAAATACCTCATAAGACCTGAGAAGATCGTCGACAAGGTTATACAGTGAGGTAATTTTTTCAGTTTTGATTTTAACTATTATCGAGTGACCAGATATTGTAGTCTTCCAGTCCTGTGTATCGTCTGGGTTTAAAGAGCTGGCGAGGCGCCGGCATTCGTCTCCTTCACAGTCTATGGTTATTTCTATGTCCACTCATTAGGTAACAGTTTTAGATATTAATTCTTTAAAGTCGGACGCGAAAATAAGATAAGTAAGGTTAAATTCCCTGAAGTAGAGCGGAGGTTGCCGAGCCAGGTTAAAGGCGACAGACTCAAGATCTGTTTCCGCAGGGGTACGCCGGTTCGAATCCGGCCCTCCGCATTTATAATTTGAGAGATACATGTGCAGTTTTGACATCCCATAGACTAATGTGGCAAGTCCGTGGGATATGGAGACATCCGTCATGGAGTTCGGTGCAACGGATTTCATGATGAAAAGATGCTCGCATATCATGGATGCGCTGAAGATATACGACAACTGGGAATCCATCCTGGTTTTTGCAATATTCACGCTCCTTTATGAGTCGCCAATGAAAAGGATACAGTTCCATTATGAAACATAATACATATCGGAGATTCTGGATGCAAAGACATCACCGAAATTCCTGTCGTCGCTGATAAGGGAGATCGGCGTGAAGAGGGAGACGACACAGATATTCCTGAAGCATTTCATCGCCGACGGTGACATCACAATAGTCGATCTCACAACAGTCTTCTCCATGAGCGAGAACGTAATATCCGCAACTCCCGGATATGACCGGAATCATGAATATCTTCCGGAGATCAGGTTCACACTCCTCTTCAACCTAAAACACATGAGGCCGGGATACTACAGATTCGTTGCAGGACCCATCAGGGACGTTTCAACCATAAAGATCACGCTGAAGGAGAGCGGCATAAGGAAAGCGATACTCATAGGAGACAAGGGTTTCTATTCCGAACAGAATCTCATTGAGCTTGAAAAGGCACACATAAATTACATAATACCCCTGAGGAGGAATTCCGGACTCATAGATTACGAACCATGCAGAGGTGACAGAAACAAGTTCCAGGGATACTTCATGTTTGACAGCAGGCCTGTGTGGTTTCACTCCTCTTGGAATGGAAGGAGGATCATACTGTTCCTGGACGAATCGCTGAGGCTGGAGGAGGAGAAGGACGTGCTCCTCCGAAAGAATGGAATGGATACATTCAACGAGAAGCAGTTCATCCTCGGCACAATAGCTGTCATTACTGATCTGGAAAAGAGCGAAAGAGAGGTCTATGAGCTGCTGAAGCAGAGATCCAAAGTTGAACAGGCATTTGATACATTCAAGAACGTCCTTCATGCCGACAGGACATACATGAGGGACGATTATGCGCTTGAGGGATGGTTCCTTGTGAACTTTGTATCCCTTCTCCTGTATTACGAGATATATAACCTTCTGAGGGAAAATGATCTCCTTTCAAAATATTCTCCCATGGATGTCCTTGTGCACATGTCAAGAATCCATAAGTTAAAGATTAAAAATAAATGGGTTACATCAGAAATACCGAAAAA
Source organism: Thermoplasmata archaeon (assembly GCA_021811505.1). The sequence continues at coordinate 3,410 of JAJZOM010000233.1, forward strand.
GGTAAGAGTTCAGTGTTCTAAAGTTCATAGGAATCCGCGGTACGAACCGAAAGATCCATATATAATGAGTGCATTATAATATTATAATGAATAAAACTCCTGCTCATTGCCCTGAGGACAGGAAAACCATCGATGATCTTTCCAGGAGGATGGACGAGCAGGAAAAGATCATAGAGGAACTCCGTAAGAACTACGAGAAACTGAAGAAAGAGTTTGATGAGTACAGAATAAGGCATCCTGAAAACGTTGGGATCAAGAATGGAAAACCATACTTCATCATGCCTGATGCAGGAATCGAAACGAACAGCGATGCAGTGATCGGTACGGCTGTCGGTGCACCGAAAAAGAAACCGGGTGCCAGGATTGGGCACCTGGGATACCACAGATCCATACCGAATCACCTATATTAGATTAACGGGGGAATCCAAGGAGGGTTGTATTCCGGATCTCTACCGGCAGCTATTGTCAGCCTGCAGTGGAAGTATTCCCCTCTCTCCCTTTCGTGTTTGGTAATCTGACCCTGTAGGGTTTCTCATTCTTCATCATTGAATAGACATGGTAAAGCAAACGCCTTGAGACAACGATATACGCCTGTTTCTTCTTCTTTCCCTTTCCTATCTCCCTCTCAAATATTTTCAGGAATTCCTCGTTCTTATGATGCACAAGGGATCTGGCGCTTTCATAAACGGAATTTGCAAGATAGGAATTACTTATCTTCGAGATCCCGGCTGAATGATCCTTTCCTCCGGACCCTGACATTTTTGGTGCCTTGCCACCGTATGACTGAAGCTTCAATGCCGAACCGAACTGATCTATGTCTCCAATTTCAGAGACTATTGCGGCTGCATTCATCGGGCCGATACCTTTCAGGTCATCGATTCTTTTGATGTCCTCATCATTTTCCGTCAGCTCAAGGATCTTTTCCTCTATCTCCTTCAGCTGCTTCTTCTCCGAGATCAGTCTGGCAACATTCTGCCTTATCCTGAATGCATATATACAATCCGTATCGGGTATGCCTACGGATTCCCCTGCAAGTTCAATCAGTTTCTGAGCCTCCTCTTTCCCGTAGTGGCTCCTGCTTGATCTCTGCATGACCTTCAATACGCTGTCAATGCCTGCATTCACAATACCGGATGGGGTTGTGAACTGATCCAGTATGGCCAGTGATGTTTTAGATCCCACATCGGAAAACATATCCGTGAATTCAGGGAATACACAGGCAAGATCACTGCCAATGATGTTTGTGATCCTTGTTATATTCTTTGTCACGGACTGGTGCAGCCTGGTCAATCCCGACACAGTGTTTTTCCTGTGCACAGGCTTGTCAAATGCTTTTCTGTTCTTCCATGGTGTTGATGCAAGCATTGCTGCATCCACTGTATCGGATTTGTCCTTCCCGAGGTTTTCCATTTTCCTGGCGTAATCCGTTACCCTTGGATCCACATATATCACCCTATAACCGTTGGATTCAAGGAAGTGATGCAAAGGGATATGGTAGTTCCCGGTGGGGTTGATGAATATTCCCTTCACTGTGTCACTGTTGCTCTTTTCTATGGTTCTAAGCTTCTCAATAAGCATATTGAAACCTTTCCTGCTGTTTGAGATATGCCCTCTCCACATTACCTTTTCATCATGGTTCTGCACCTCCACCTGGTGCATTTTCTTATGCGTATCTATTCCACATGATAACATTTTATCCCTTTCCTGCCTGCACCAATACAGGGAGTAACGATCACGGCGCATCCACCTATGTGCTTCCCCCAAAGGGAAGAATTTGCTCATCAGCGATTGTGATCAAGGGTGAAACATAAGAAAGTGGGTCCAAACCCACAGGATCCGGCTTCACCCTCTCCCTGCCTGAATTCCGGCTGTTCCGGAATTCATTTCATGCAGGTTAAATCTCCTATAGCAAACATGTGGATGAGGAGAGGAATGTAACCATAACACAGTGCCCTTACTGCTGGTCCAATCTCAGCGAATCAGCCACCACCAGGACAAGGACAATAGAAGGCATACCCGCAATAAGGCCGACGGTGATAAGATACACCATCGAGAGGCGTTACTGCTCCAGATGCAGGAAGATGGTTGAACCTGAGATCAAGGAAGCACTTCCAAAGGCGACCCTTTCCCTGAGAACGATGCTTGTCATTGCTTACATGAAGACGGTTGAACGGTTGCCGGCGGCAAGGACATCGGAGATGATGGGGGATATCTTCAGCCTCCATGTTACAAAAGGGGAGGTAATGCACATTGTCCACCAGCTTTCAAGGCATCTTGGACCTGAATACAGGAGGCTTGTCCGTAGAATAAGGATGGCAAGGGCAAGATACATGGACGAAACCACGTGGCGCATAGACGGCAGGAACACATACCTATGGGTATTCGTCACAGAGGCGGAATCCCTCTACGTGACAGGATCAAGATCACATGAGGTCCCGCTGAAGGTTCTCGGTAAACACAGAGGGGTTGACATGCACGACGGCTTCTCCGCCTATACCACACTGGCGAAGAAGACAGGGAACCCTCAGGGATGGTGCCGTGCCCATGTGATGAACGATGCGAAGGAACTGGTAAAGTACAATGAATCGGAGGGGAAATACATCCTTTCCACCCTGAAGAGGGCGTATGAGGTGGCCGACAAACTCCTGGATAAACCTGTTGAATCCATAACGGAATCAGATATGCAGTCACTCTACGAGGAGTTCCTGCAGATCGACATACCGTACGAGTCAAAGAAATGTGCCGGATTTGTCAGGACACAGCTCAGACGGAAAAGAAACGACATATTCAGGTACGTCCTGGATAGATCCGTAGAATCAACAAATAACAGGGCAGAAAGGGCAATAAGACCAATCGTGACATACAGGAAAGTGTCTGGCGGATCCCGATCAGACAGGGGTGCAAGGGACTTCTGCAGAGTCTATACTGTACTCGAAGCGGAGAGAAAGAAGGGAAAACTTCCGTTCAGGGCTAATCCGGGATGACTTCAGACGGCTGAACTCTCACGAGAAAAGAATGAATTTAATTTCTTGTTTATTATATCATAAAATGCCTATCAGGTCTTTATATACCCTAACGTGAAAAATAAGTAAATTGTTGGTATTCGATTAAAAAAATTAAACGGGCCCGCTGGGATTCGAACCCAAGTCTTCGGCTTCGAAGGCCAACAGGATATCCTAGCTACCCCACGGGCCCATTGTTAATCATTATAACATACATTATTATAAAATGAATGATTTTCTCGATGCTTAGAGTGTTTTCTGTATGCTTTCCCCTGTCGGGAAAATTTTGTGGGTGTCTCCGGTCGAACGAATGTAGTCGTAGAGAGTGTAGTATGGCTTTGTCTTTCCTTTCTCAACAATCCTCGTTGCTGTGGAAAAGTTGAAACATAGGTTGCATTTCACAGGGAATCCTGCATGAAGGGAACATATTCCCCCATCATTAAACATGCACAACGATTCCATAGATCTGTCGCTCAAATAAATCTCGCCTCCCGACTGGTTTCCGCAATCTTGTTTAGCAGTAAATTGCAGGCGGTAGTTCCGTTTTCTTTGATATCATCCTGACGCAATTCCAAAAGCACCTGCGCAGCTAAATGTATCACACTCTGTGGATTCTCTGTGGAAGAAATGTCCATTACCCCTCCCGTCGCATAATTCCTGAAGATCGGAATCAGACTTGCATAGAAATAGTTCTGTGTGGTCTCGTCAAAATTCTGGTCAATGTATGTTTTCAACTCTTCCTTCGTTCCATAGGCAACTAGCTCTAAGCATCTGGCGATCTTGGACATTTCGATTCCGAAGAAGTCGCCAAGTGCTTTCGCTGAATTCTCTGAGCGCTCATATGAAATGCGAGCCTTATCCTCAAACCCCCTCAGGGAGAAATAGATGCCAGTGATAGTATACCATGTTGGAAGATAATCATCGGGTATATTGAATTCTGTGAACAGAATATCGTCCATTTCTGGAAATATGTGACCTTCTCTGAATGCTTCCCCGATCAGTTTGATTCCCATTGCCATTCTCTCCTTATTCCTGTCATGTGAATCCTCGGCCAATTTAATGAGTTCCTCAGCATAAGTCAAACCGGCCTTTATATTGAAGAGATTAAGAAGGACAGTAGCTCCAAACCTGAAAAATGAAAATGACAGGTTACCTTCATTGACCAGCTTGACCAGTCCTGCCTCACTCTGGAAATATAGCTTGAATTTATCAAACTGATTTGCGTTAAAATACATTTCACACAGATTGTGCGTCGCATAGGCTCTTGCGACCATATCCCCAGACATGTAAGATTTCTCGATGATTTCTGTAAGAATCCGGGCCGCTTCGTCGAATCGACCCCAGTAACTGTAAATTATTGCTATGTTGTTCAGATTGAGGAGCTCCTTCTCAAATCTCTTCAGTTTCTGGTTAATTTCAAGCGATTGTCTAAAGCATTCGAGACCGCCCTGAAGATCAAATCGTCTGGTCTTCACAGTGCCAAGGCTGTGATAAGAATCCGCCATAACACTGTCTATTCCTTCTGTTTTGCCTACATCCATTGCTTTTCTTGCAAAATCCTCTGCGAGGGAGATGTTGTTCAGGTACGAATAGTCCATGGACAGCGTAATGTAAACCTCTGCTTTGTCCACTGGATTAAGATCCTTCATGGACAGAATGTCCTCGCATGTGTGAATAGATTCTTCGTATTTGTCGACCTTTCTGTACAACTTGGCAAGTTTCAGTTTGACCAGTGAAGGTTCATACCGGACTATTTCCTCTGATGTATATATGTCTCTGGCCGCGTCGTTGTTTCCCATCAGCTGAAGCGAATCTGCAGCGAGGATTTCGAGATGGGCTTTAACCTGGTTGTCAGAGACCAATTTCTCAAGGTTACGAAAGACGTCCGCTGAAACGTTGAGGTGACCAAGTCTTTCCATTATTTTCCTCCATTCTGAATCCAATGTGCGTTCTATCAGCTCAGGGTACTTCATGAGCTCGAATATCTTTATCCTAGTCATTACTGGAAGATCAGCGAAAATTGGCTGATTCACAAACTCTTCGCTGAGTATGTAGCTCTGAGTGGAAGGAATTTTCTTGATAATTAGTTCCGCTACCCTCTTGTTTATTATGCTGTAGTTTAGATTATTCTCGATAACAAATCCTTTATTTTTTAATTTTTCAAGTATCTCGAGAACTTCAGATCTTTTTATTTGAATCAGTTTGGAAATGAAGCTGGGAGACAGTTCTTCCCCAATAAGTGCAATGATTTCAAGAATTGCGCATTCAGCCTCATTGAAATCTAGCAGGGATCGCTCGTATTTCAATTCTGAACTTGGAGGTATGGGGAAAAACCTGTAAGTTACCTCTTCCAGTTCCTTTTTTGCGTTTACGATACCCTGCTCCTGATAATACCTAAGGGTGTAATTTACGTATCTGATGTTTCCATTGGTTAGCCTGTAGAGTTCCTGTATAAATGAATCCGGGAGTTTGTACTTCTCTTCTACAAGTAAGTATTTGATATCATCTATGGTTGTTTTTTGAAATGAGATGAACTGTATATTCGGCTCAAGCGATACGAGATTAAGAAAGCGGGAAACCGAAGCAAGATCTTCAGCGTAATCTTCCGTAAGTGTACCTATTAATACAAAACCATTCTTTTCGGCTATTTTGCTCAGAAAAATGAATAGTTCCCTTGAGTTTTGCCTCATGTTTTCAAGGCCCTCTACAATGAATATTGTTTTTTTCACTTTTTCTCCATTGTAGTCGGCAAACCTTTCCACTAGTTCAGGGAATTCA
>JAJZOM010000151.1 GCA_021811505.1 Thermoplasmata archaeon
TATCTTTCTGACTGATGCAACAAAGCTGAGATATTCGGAAGCAGTCATTGATTCATAGAGGACAGGATCTTCCGGCACATATCCAATCACTTCTTTCAACTTCAGGGGAAATTCTGCAGGATCCATTCCCAGCACCTTCACCGATCCCGAATCCCTGCGGGTAATGGCGCAGACAATTCTCATCAGTGTGGTTTTTCCCGACCCGTTCGGTCCAAGTATGCCCCAGACAACACCGGAAGGTATGTTCAGGCTGATATCTTGCAGGGCTCTTACATTTCCATAGGATTTGGAAAGGTTTGCTATTGCAACTACATTTTCCATTCAATGCTAATGTCTCAACCGAATAATGTATTTTTCCAACCAGATGGTTTATGCCATCCTTTGCGTTTTCTACTGGTGAGAGGAGAAAGACTGCAGTGCGGGATTGACGAGGCGGGACGGGGGCCGGTTATCGGCCCTATGGTCATGTGCCTCGTATGTGGAGATGGAGACCTCCTTCAAAAAACGGGTGCAAGAGATTCAAAGACACTTTCACCAGGTTCCAGATCACAAATATATGCTAAAATCAAGCAGACTGCAGATGTTGTAGAAATGATAGTCTTCAGCGCCCCTGAAATAAGCGAGATGATGGGCAGGATGACGCTAAATGAGATAGAGCTCCATGGCGCGATTGAACTTCTGAAGCATGCGATTTATCCAACCTATGTTGACTCATTTGATGTCGATCCAAGTCGTCTTGCACAGGCACTTAAAAAATTCTCAAAGAATGAGGTCACATGTGAGCACAGGGCAGACAGCACATATCCTTCGGTATCGGCAGCTTCCGTGATTGCGAAGGTAGAAAGAGACAGGATGATCGATTACCTGAAAAAGGAATATGGCGAGTTTGGATCGGGGTATCCTTCAGATCCAAGAACAATAGAATTCATAGAAAAATCCCTTTCTAACGGACGATCACTGGACCCTATAGTCAGAACGACATGGGAAACGTTCAAAAGGATCAAATCTAAAGGCGGAAACTCTAAACTTTTTTGAACCGCAAGCAAAACTGATCCAGCATAAATATCTGCCAACTGTGCAATACAGGCACTTTCTGCAGAATTCATTCTCCCCGCTTGAGAACCTATTTATAGATATAAAAACTCTAGAGTCCGTGCCAGACGATTTCATTTTAACTGACAAGACAGATCAGGCAGACGACTATAACGAAAGAGGAATTTCATTCTTCAATCTCACAAAGTACCCTGAAGCCATAAAGGAATTCACGAAAGCAATCAAGCTCGTTTCGACGGACCCTGACTATTACTATAACAGGGGACTGACATACTATTCCATGAAAATGCTGGAGCAGGCCATTAAGGATTACAAGTCTGCTGTGGAGATCAACCCGGAAAATGCAGATTATCGTAATGCCCTCGCCTCCGCCATGGAAGATCGTGGCGACCTCAAGGGAGCAATGGAACATTTCAACGAGGCCATTAAGATAGAAGGCGACGTGCCGGACTATTACTATAACCGTGGCAATCTGTTCAGGAAAATGGGCGAGAAGGAGAAAGCTCTCTTAGACTTTACAAGGGCGGTGGAACTTAACTCCGCTGATCAGATTTTCCTTTACAGACATTATGAAATGCTGATGGATATGGAACGTTATGATGAGGCTGCAAAGGATATGGATGTTGCCATTAACCTTGTGCCGGGAAGCGCTTTCTTCGTAATTTCCAAAGCAGATGCCCTTGAAAAGGCTGGCAAAATTCAGGAAGCGGTCAAACTTCTTGAGAACATACTCGAATCGGATCCGGACAATGCGGATGTCAAGGAGAGAGCCAGCAAACTGAGGGAAAAGATTCATTAGAAGAAATCTGCCATGTGATCCCCGTAGAGGATTTTCTTGGCAGTTTCGATTTTCGCGTCAAGATCAGATCGATCGTCTCCGATAAGATTCACATGCCCGACCTTTCTTCTTCTGCGTACTTGTTTACCGTACCAGTATATCCTTGATCCATCGATCTCCAGCAATTTTTCCTTCGTTTTGTAATCAAGATCCCTTCCCACAATATTCACTATCCCGCTTGGGCAAAAAAGTCTGGGGCGCATGGGAGGCATACCGGTCACCACCCTTATGTGCTGTTCAAACTGTGAAATCGACGATCCAAGCAGGGTGTGATGACCTGAATTGTGAACTCTTGGAGCGAATTCATTTATGATGGGCTTCCCGTCCTTTATGAAAAATTCCACCGAGAGAACCCCTACGTAATCCAGAGCATCTGACAGTTTCGCAGCTATATCCCTCATTCCATAGTCGTCTAAAGGAGATGAATTGTAAAGGAGCATTCCGGAATGATTAACGTTCAGTGATGGATCGAAGAAAGTTTTCCCGCCATTTCTGTCCCTTGCCATGATTATTGAGGCCTCAAAGTCATAATCTATGTACTCCTCAATCACATAGGTATCGGTTATCATCCTCAACTGATCCCTGCGTGGGCCATCCACATATTCCTGGCCCTTGCCATCATATCCACCGCTCGACGATTTCACCACAGATTTCTCGAACATCTCAGTTTTTTTTCTTGCATCCTCCAGCGTCTTTGCAACGACGAAATCTGCTATCGGGAATCCATTATTCCTGAGAAACTCCTTTTCCCTGTAGCGCTCCTTCTTAAGATTGATCGCCAAAGAATTGGGGAAAAGCTTTCGCTCCTTCTCAGCTAGATCTATTGCCCGGTCGCTGACATGCTCGAACTCGTATGTGACAGCATCGGACGTCCTGACAAATTCATTCTCCGAGCCGGTGGTGAAAAACCTGTCAGCCAATGTGGCTGCGGGTCCAGGTTCGAGATCGAATACATTAAACTCAATGCCGAGGGGCTTTGACTCAAGTATCATCATCCACCCAAGCTGTCCGGATCCAATAATTCCAACTCTGTTCAAATTCTTGTATCCCTCACTTTGCTGTTTTCTGCCTTTCTATAATCGGACAGTTTCCTGGCAATGTCAGGATACTTGATCGAGAGTATTCTGAGCGCAAGCAATGCAGCGTTCTTGGAATTTCCTATGGCAACAGTCCCAACTGGAACCCCCGATGGCATCTGGACTATGGAAAGAAGAGAATCCAATCCTGAAAGATGCTTTGTTGGTATTGGCACACCTATTACCGGGAGTACCGTCAATGATGCGGTCATGCCTGGAAGGTGAGCAGCACCACCGGCCCCGGCAATTATCACCTCAAGTCCCCTGCTCTCAGCGCTCGTCGCATATTCATACATCAAATCGGGGGTTCTGTGTGCAGATACCACCTTTTTTTCATAGTCCACGCCAAACTGATCCAGAATCTCAAAGGCCCCCTTCATGTGTTCTAGGTCGCTGGAACTTCCCATTATGATTCCTATTTTCGGCACATAATATAATCACACCATATTATACGTTTTTTCCCTTAAATCATAATTTACCGGAAGCGAACAGATGCCTTGTTGATTCTGTTCATCACGGCAAGTCCAATGCCGTTCTCCGGAAACGTTTCGATGATTCCCACCGATTTAGTTGATCGGTCGAGTGCCCTGAATGACCTGAACAGGTTATAGGCTATAGTGTAAAGATCGCCACGCTTTCCTAGCGTTATCTTGTAACCTTCCACCCTATTGCCGGTTTCTTCCGAGCAAAGAAATGCATATTTGTTCCCCTCATCAGTCCTTGAAAGTTCAACAAGATCATCAGGATCCGCCCTGTATAGAACCTTTTTGGGAGAATAGTGCCTGTACTTCATTCCAGGTGTGAGTGGAACCTTCACCTCCTCCATTGTATTCTGAAGAACAATCTGTCCAAACGCATATTGCAAATCCTCAAGAGTGAATGCACCAGGTCTCATCAGCCTGTACGGCTGTGAAGTTAGATCTATTATCGTTGATTCAAGCCCGTATCTGGGAGATTCCCCTTCAATGATAACGTCAACCTTGCCGTCAAGATCAAGTATTGCATCTGTTGCATCCACAATACTGGGCATGCCTGCCAGATTTGCACTTGGAGCCGCAATGGGAACTCCAGACAGCCTGATCAGTTCTGTGGCAATTGGGTTGTCGGGGCACCGGACAACAACAGTTCCAAGTCCAGCCGTGCAGACATCAGACACAAGCCTGTTTTTCCTCAGCATGACAGAGAGCGGCGCAGGCCACAATTTAGATAACTTTTCCATTGGAATATCCTGGTCTTCAGACACAACTCTGAATATATCCTGCGTAACTGCAATATGAACGATAAGGGGATTGTCTGCAGGTCTCCCCTTTGCAGCATAAATTTTTCTGCATGCAACATCAGAATAAGCACTTCCCCCGAGACCGTAAACAGTCTCAGTTGGAAAGACAACGGTACCGTTGTTCCGAATAACCTCTGCTGCGACAGCCAATTTATTCGAATCTATATTCTTTGGGTCAATTCTGATAATTTCCGTTCTCAATATTTATCCAGGTTAGTGACGATTCTTTTATAATAGTTAAAAATTATCTTGGTGATTTATCATGGAAATATCAAGATATGACATAGAACTGGATCTCTCAAAGGATAATCCTGACTACCCTGGATTGGAAATCATAAAAGTCAAGTCATGGAACGGGGACTTCTTTCTCAATGCGGTTAACATGGAAATAATTTCAGTGGAGATGAATGGGAAGAAATGCAAATATGAATATGATAAAAACTCAGGCATCATAAAATTCCTGGACCAGGTAAAGGATAATTCAGAAATCAGCATTAATTTCCGGGGGAAAATTTCAGACAGCCTGATGGGGCTTTACAGGTGCAGGACTGACAATGGTTATGCCCTGAGCACCCAGTTTGAATCGGTGGGTGCAAGGATGATGTTCCCATGCAGAGATGAACCCGGATTCAAAGCAGTCTTCCATCTCAGGATCAAAATTCCAGAAGATTTCAGCGCCGTTTCAAACATGCCACCTATCAAAACTCGCAAGGATGGCAGCACTAGGATTGTGGAATTTGATGACACTCCTCCCATGTCCACCTACCTGGTTTACGTCGGAGTAGGGAAATATGCAGAAGTCAAAGACTCTTCCCAGAAACCTGAAATTATTATGTCTTACCCGGGTAGCGCAATTCCAAGCACAAACTTCCCGCTGGAGGTTGCCAGAAAATCAGTCTCGTATTATGAGGACTATTACGGGATAAAGTATGCTCTTCCAAAGATGCATCTCCTTGGGATACCGGAATTTGGAGCAGGCGCAATGGAGAACTGGGGAGCGATCACATTCAGGGAAACAGCGGTCTTTGTAAATAAGAATTCAAGTCAGTCCACAAGAAAATATGTATCAGATACTATCGCACACGAGATCGCACACCAGTGGTTTGGAGATCTCGTGACCATGAAATGGTGGAATGATCTCTGGCTGAACGAAAGCTTTGCCACATTCATGTCCTACAAGGCAGTGAGCGCAATCTATCCGGAATTCGACATGTGGGGAGATTTCGTGCTGTCAGAGACGGCGATGGCAATGTCGGGGGACTCACTGGAGAGCACGCATCCTATAAATGTGGAGGTGAAGGATCCGGAGGAGATAGCCCAGATATTCGATGAAATCAGTTACGGCAAGGGAGGTAGCGTCCTGAGAATGATCGAATCATATGTTGGAAGCGAAAACTTCCGTAAGGGCATATCGCTTTACCTCAAGGAGTATTCCTACAGAAATGCGAAAAACGAGGACCTCTGGAATTCCATAGAAAAGGTATCAGGAATGCCTGTCAATTCGGTAATGTCACAGTGGATAAACCGTCCCGGTTATCCTTTTATCAGCGCTGAAAATTCCAACGGAAAGATAAGGCTGACACAGCAGAGATTTTTCCTCAACGGCAAAAATTCAGATGAAATCTGGCCGCTGCCCGTTACGATCCGAAGGAAGTCAGGAGTTGACAGTCTGCTTATGAACGAGAAATCGGTGGAGATTCTGGGTGGAGATCTTGTTTCACTCAACTCAGATTCCACGGGCTTTTACAGGGTTTTGTATGATGAGAAGGCCCAGGACGAGATACTGAAGAATTCGGACAGGATGAACAACCTGGAAAAGCGGGGATTCCTTTCAGACGTCTTTGCCATGCTCCAATCAGGGAGAATCCCATTCGACAAGTATCTGTCAACCATATCCAGATTCACTGAGGAGAAGAATTACCTGATACTTCAGGAAATAGCTTCACAGCTTTATAAAATGTATTCAATTGATCCAACCAGTAAACCTCTGCTGGATTTCTCCAGAAAGTTTTATTCTACTGCACTGAAGAACCTGGGTTCCAAATCAAGGGATGAGGATATGAACATTTCAATTCTCAGGGGTGACCTGAGGGAGAAACTTTCTGTAATCGATCAGAGCTTTGCCAAAACCCTCTCATCAGACTTCAGGAACTTCTTCAGCGTTGACGGCGAACTCCGCAGATCTATCGCAATAGCATATGCAGTTTACACAAACGATTTTGAACAGCTCTACAGCAGGTACAAGGATGCGAAAACTGATGAGGACAAACTATACCTTCTGTCGGGGCTCACATGGCTAAAGGGAAGGGCAAACTATGATCGAATAATGGAAATGCTTCAGAACGGTGAAATAAAGATGCAGGATTCACTGAGAATTTATACCGGATTCATATCAAACCCTGCAGCAAGGGAATTTGCGCTGAGCATATTCAAGTCAGCAATAGAGACGCTCAGGAAGGTCTTTGAAGGCACCGGGTATTCTTCATACGCAATAGAGGGTTCTCTGCCAATACTGGGAATAGAACAGAGAGAAAAGACTCTGAGCCTGATAGAATCCATCAAGGGACCGGATATAGTGAGCGGCATAAAGAAGGGAATGGAATACCTGAACATAAACCTCAGGTTGAAAAATGCGATAGATGCCTATGCAATGAATGTTTACTGATATTTTCAGAAGACAGATAACACCTGTCAATCTCTATTTTATTTTCGCCCCGACTTTGACATCCCTTTCCGGACGCACAGGAACACCGTTCACATTCAGGGACAGGTCAGTACCATCAATACTTGCGAGAGCTTCCGCATCGCCATTCACAGTGCCGACATGAAGATTGAATCCTGACAGATCGTCTATCTCGACGACGTTCTGACCGTTGAATGAATATTTTCCCAAGTCAACGCTGGTTCCTGGTTTGATATTGTCAGGCAGCGTCAGGAAGCTGGTTAAAGTTCCGTCATCAGCCGCAAGAAGCATGCCTTCGGAAGTCTCCCCGCGTATCTTCGCTTTTTTGAGGTTGGAAACAACAACTATACTTCTTGAAACAAGTTCTTCTGGCCTGTATTGAGACCTGAGTCCGGCCACAAGATGTATCTTTCTGTCACCGAGATCAACTTCCAGGAGGTAAAGCCGGTCAGCTGAAGGGTGATCCTTAACTGAAAGTATCCTTCCCACCCTGAGATCCAGTGAGTTGGGATTGTCATTTGCAATTTTAAGGGGTACGAATGGTGGATTGGTTTTTTCTAGTGTAAGATTTTTGAATTTATGTGAGAGTTCTTCCATTCCATCCTTCTCAATGCTGGATCCCCTTCCCAAGCTGCCCCATATTCTTGAGGCTGAGGATGGAACAAAGGGATATATCATCACTGTCAGATAGGAGCAGAGAACATATATGACAGAGAGCTTCTCAGCACATTCCAGAGGATCTTTCTTAATAAGCTTCCATGGTTCGGATTCATTGAAGTAGGCGTTGGCTGACTGTACCAGTTCCACCCATGTTTTCAATGCTTTTTTCAGCTCAACATTCTCCATCAGTCTTCTGTATTCATCGAACGACGACTCAGCCTTGTGCAGGATATCAAGATCTGTTCCAAGTGGGTTTTCCGGATATCCAAGACTTATTTTGTTGTTGTGAACGAATGAGGTAAGCCGATGGATCAGGTTTCCATATTTGGATATCAGTTCTGTGTTGACCTTCTCTTCCATTTCTGTCACAGAGAACTCAGAATCACCGTTTTCAGGTAGAATCGAGGTCAAGTAAAAACGGATATAATCCTTATCCGCCACTTTGAGCATTTCATCAACCAGAAATCCCACGCCCCGGCTCTTTGAAAATTTCTCCCCATTATACTTGAGATACTCATTTGCAGGTATATCGTATGGAAGGTTCAATTTTCCATCAGCAATGAGAATCGCAGGGAGCATGACAGAATGAAACGGAATGTTATCTTTTCCGAGGAAGAAGTACGATCTAGCATCACCAGTCCAGAACTGTTTCCAGTAATCCGGATCGCCTATGGACTCTGAATATATTTTAGCTGCTGAGATATAGCCCAGCAAAGCCTCGAACCATACATATATGCGTTTATCTTCATATCCTTTCAGCGGAATTGGCACTCCCCATGACAGGTCCCTCGTTATCGGTCTCTCTTTCAGGCCTGATTCTATGAAGTTTTTGGTAAAAGCAATAACGTTTGATCTCCAGTTCTTCTTTGACGATATCCATTCAAGAAGGGAATCCTGAAAGAGATCGAGTTTGAAGAAAAAGTGCCTGGTTTCCCTGAATTCTGGAGTTGTCCCGGAAATGATACAAACAGGATTGATAAGATCCTTGGGATCAAGGGTTTTTCCGCAATTATCGCACTGGTCACCTCTGGCTTTATCATAACCGCAGTAGGGACAGGTTCCGGTGATGTACCTGTCCGGCAGAAACCTGTTGCATTCCTTACAGAATGGCGAAACCATCTCATGCTCAGAGAGATATCCCTTGTTCAGGAGGTCAAGGAATATCTCACTCACGACCTCTGTGTGTTCCCTGTAGGTCGTTCGGGAAAAGATGTCAAAACTGATATCCATCGCCCTGAAAGATTCTTCAATCTCCCTGTGGTACTTATCGGCCACCGCCTGAGGAGTGGTGTTTTCGCTCTCGGCCTTGATTGTGATGGGCGTTCCGTATTCATCGGTCCCTGATACAAAGAGAACCTTATTGCCTATCATTCTGTTGTATCTGACAAATATATCGCCGCCCAGATAGCACCCTGCAATGTGCCCAAGGTGAAGCGAGCTGTTTGCATAAGGCAAAGCACAGTTTACAAGAATCCTCATCCCTAATTCATTCTCCTTCCGGTTAATTTGAACATGTGATTTCATTCTTTGCATAAATCGAAATCAGCCACCACATTAGAAAGATACAGAGTACAAATTTTTA
>JAJZOM010000115.1 GCA_021811505.1 Thermoplasmata archaeon
TGGCGTATTCCTGGCCGGCACAGTGCTGGGTCCGAAGGATTTCAGGGAAAGCATGCTCCAGGGCCTTGCGGCGGCTTCGAAAGCTGCCGGAATACTCATGAAAGACAGGATCCTGAAGGAACCGATCGTTGCTTCAATAAACCAGGACAGGTGCACAAAGTGCATGCAGTGCGCCTCTGTATGCCCTTACGGGGCAATAAAAGGCGAGAGGGGAAAATGGATAGAGCTTAACCCCGCAATGTGCATGGGCTGTGGAGATTGTGCTGCAGCATGTTTTACGGATGCCATAAACATTCCCGGTTTCAGCGATGAGGAACTCGAGGCACAGATAGATGCGGCGACAGAGACCGATCCTGACCGGAAGATAGTGGTGTTTGCATGCAACTGGTGCTCTTACGCCGGTGCCGATCAGGCAGGAATATCGAAGATGCAGTACCCGACAGGCGCCAGGGTTATCAGGACCATGTGCTCAAGCAGGGTATCACAGAAACTTGTCTGGAGGGCTTTTGAAAGAGGAGCCGGTGCCGTACTCGTAACAGGATGCCATATCAACGACTGCCACTACATCAATGCAAACCTTGACACCGAGAAGCGTGTGGAGAGGTGGAGAAAAACGCTGGAAGCCAGGGGAGTCAGTCCAGACAGGCTCCAGCTTTGGTGGGTCAGCGCCGCGGAAGGCAACAGGTTTGCCAAGAAGATAACGGAGATGAGCGGACTGATAGATAAACTGCAGGCCGATGAGATAGAGAAATCGAGAAGCGGTTTTGCCAGGAGGAGAGTACAGTGATATTGATCAATGATGAAAGACGGGAGAAAATAGGCAGCCTGACCGATAATGCAGCCAATATATGTTTTCAGTGCGGAACCTGTTCAGCACAGTGCCCGGTTAATGCATTTTCAGGAGAACCACTCAATGTCAGGCGAATGATCAGGTCAGCCCAGACCGGTGAGGATTACGATGGCAACCTCTGGAATTGCGCTACCTGCCGTATGTGTGAAACAACATGTCCACGTGGCGTCAGCATAGTTGACGTCATTCTTGGAATCAGGACGCTCGCCTTCGAGGAGAACAGGGTGCCTGAAAAAATGGAAAAAGTGGTATGGGACATATACGAGAACGGCAACCCATGGGGTGGGAAGCGGAATGAGAGGGCAAAATGGGCAGAGGGCATGGATATCAAGAATGCACGTGACGGTGTGCAGGTGCTGCTTTTTGTCGGTTGCGACGCCGCTTACACGAAAAGGCTGCATAAATCAGTCAGGGCGGTTGCAGAGATACTCAGGTCCGGGAACGTCGATTTCGGGATTCTTGGAAACGAGGAAAATTGCTGCGGAGAACCCCTGTTGAATGCCGGCGAACACGGGTACCTGGATGAGCTGGCAGAGAAGAACGTAAGCTCTTTCCGTGAAACAGGAGCAAAAATAATAGTTACAGTATCGCCGCACTGTTCCAATATGTTCAGGAACTATTACCGGAAGCACGGATTGGACGTGAATGTGATGCACTACTCGGAATATCTCTACGGACTCTACAAAAAAGGAGAAATCAGGATGAAGGAAGTACCTTCCGCCACAATCACCTACCATGATCCTTGCATGCTCAGCAGGTATGGTAATTTCATGGACGGCCCGAGAGAGATGCTTGAAAATGTGCCGGGACTGAAGCTGGTGGAAATGGAACATTCAAGGGAAAGGAGCCTCTGCTGCGGCGGGGGAGGAAACCGTATGTTCCTTGAAACCGGAGGATCGGGGCTTTCCGACATGAGAACGGATGAGTCTGTGGCAGCGGGAGCGAAAACCATGGTGACCGCATGTCCATACTGCAACCTGAATCTTCAGGACAGCGCCAGGACGAGAAACCTGGAATTAGAGGTGAAGGAATTGGCTGAAGTGCTTAAGGAAGTGATACTTTGAACCGGAAAGAAATATGGGTATACCTGGAACGGAACCCGGAAGAAATCGAGGATGTTTCGCTGGAGATACTTGGCAGGGCAAACGAACTCGGGAAAAAATCAGACATGTCTGTTGTTGGAGTCATGCTGGGAAAAGAACCCGGCAATCTTGGCGATATTGCCCTGAAACACGGAGCGGACAAAGTAATTTTCCTCAAGGATTCCCTGCTTGAATCATATTCTACTGAAGATTATACCAAGGCGCTTTTCGAGTTGATCAATAAGAGGATGCCTGAAATATTCCTTCTTGGGGCAACCTATCAGGGAAGGGACCTTGCAGGAAGGCTTTCAGCCAGGCTGAGAACCGGCCTCACAGCGAATGTCGTTTCCCTTGACATCGATGCAGACGGGTATCTCCTTTCCGGTGTGCCGGGATACGGAAGCAAGGTTCTTGCCGAGATAATATGTGTCAAGAATAAACCCCAGATGTCCACCGTGAGACCGGGTATATTCAGCAAGACGATGATTCCGATTAAATCAGGAATTGTGGAGGTGCTTGACATGGATCTTCAGAGTTCCGTATCCAGAGTGAAAGTCGTAAGCAGGAAGGTTGAGAAACATCCTGATCTCTCCAGGGCCGAAAAGGTCATTATAGCTGGAAACGGGGTTGAAGGGAACCTTGACATGGTTGCAAAGCTGGCTGACATTTTTGGCGCCAGGCTCGGCGTGTCCAGGCCGATCGCCGATAAAGGAAAGGCTTCAAGAGAATTGCAGGTGGGATCAACAGGTTATTCGCTGAATGCGAAACTTGTGCTGATTTTCGGGGTGAGTGGCGCAGAGCATTTTCTGCCCGGAATAGCAAACTGCCAGACAGTGATCTCCATAAACGTGGATCGGGAATCGGACATATTTGAATACTCTGATTATTGCGTCGTAGCGGATGCTTCGAAGATAATCCCGATTCTTCTTCGGGAAGGAGGAGACCGATGAGGAACATAATTGTATGTACCAAGATAGTGCCAAAAGCCGAGGATATGAATTTCGATCCTGAAACAAAGACAATGAAAAGGAGCGGCGTTGAGAATCAGATAAATGAGGCTGACAAGAATGCCATAGAGCTTTCCCTGAAAATAAAGGAAAAGAGCGGTGGAAGGGTGGTACTCCTGTCAATGGGACCACCGTTTTTTGAACAGTATCTTAAGATCGGCATTGCAATGGGTGCAGATGATGCGATTCTCCTTTCAGACCGGCTATTTGCCGGAGCGGACACCTTTGCCACCTCCGCAACTCTTGCAGCGGCCATCCGCAAGATAGGGGACTATGATCTGGTACTCTGCGGAGAAGAAACCTCCGACGGAGGAACCGGGCAGGTGCCGTCCCAGCTTGCCGAATTGCTGGACCTTCCGCAGATGCTGTTCGTTTCCGAGGTGGATGTGGATGGCAACAACCTGAATGCCAAAAGGACCATAAAGGGCGGTTATGAAATAGTGGAGTCTGGAATGCCTGCGGTCCTGAGCATTGAACTGGGAATCAATCAGCCCCGCTTTCCGGATTTCAGGAGGAAGAGGTGGGCAGACAAGGAGTTCTCCCTGACGATCTGGTCCGCGTCCAGTCTGGAGATGAAACCTGAATTGACCGGCACGGGCGGTTCATACACACTCGTGAAGAGGCTTACGGAATATTCCACTCACCAGAGACAGCGAATATCGGTTGAGGGGACCGCAGAACAACAGGCGGATAAGATAATAGAGATACTCAGGGAATACGGATAACGGGAAAATTATGCTTAACCGGACTGAATGAGTCAATGTTCAGGGAAGTTAGGCATAAAGCGTGACGGCATAAGCTAAGCTAAGATTCGGGTTGTACACGAAGTTCTCTTTGAGGAAATTCTCAGGGAAAAACTGTCCTGAAGCTGTCCAGAATGTTCTTCTGTTGCTCGAATATTTTTTCCATTCCGTGTATCTGTACAACCTCGCATTTTTCCAGCTGCAGGCTCAGGAAGTTGACTCCATAGTTATACCATGTGGACAGGACGCTGACGGAAAGCAGTGTGCCGCATGCGCCGCAACTGAAACTGGAATGGTATCCCATGTTGTCTTCCCAGCTGGGAGCCTCTGCTTCGTCGATGGAGCTTGTACCCTCCAGATAGGCAATCTGGAGTGCACTGCAACGGTTGCACTTTACCGGAACAAAGGCAAAATCAATGTCATAAAAGAACTCTCCGGCTTCAAGAGGGGTATTGTAACACATTCTCTGCCCAATGTCATGTGAGCTAACCGTTCCTTCCCTGGTGACGAAAAATATAGTCACTTTCCTGTTTCGCCCCTTCTGGTTACTCATGATATAATCATGCGAATTCTGGTTAATAACTTATACTCCTTCTGTAAAAAAGCTACCCTGATCGCTGAAATCTAATAATTCCCATAAACACGCACGAAAAAGATTCTTAATGACGTCTGAGACGAACCAAGTTTCTTCTCCAAAGACAATGTATTAGAATGTGTGTTAGCACTATTTTCATGTTTCTATGAGGAAATCTCCCAATACAGAATAAATGGTAATTTGGCTGTTCGATCAGGCATTCTGGATTTTATCTATCCTGACAATAACAGGCGGGTGGACCCTGTCAGCCCTGTTAGCAAACTCAAGAGGAAACAAGTTCAGGTAATGTGCCTTCAGTATACCCAGAGACAGATCATCGGCGCCAGTCTCTCTAGCCGCAAGCCTGTCAGCCCTCAGTTCCTGCCCCTTCCAGATTGTCCCACTGGGAGGCACGATAACAAACATGATCGCGAAAACTCCAATAATAATAGCAAAAGGGAATACTCCCACAAGTTCCGCGAAGATGGGAATATAACCAGCATAAGCCAGTCCTGAGATTAATATAAATGCCTGAATGGCAGTGAACACGGAGACCAGTAGGATAACTCTCTTGAAGTTATCATGGAATTTAAGGTGGACTAGT
Source organism: Thermoplasmata archaeon (assembly GCA_021811505.1). The sequence goes on from JAJZOM010000115.1 coordinate 4,861, forward strand.
TCATGAATGAGAAGTGCTATAGCCTCGTCGGTCGAAACGTTCTCATACAGAAAATCCGTAATATAAATTATCGGCCTCAGGATTCCCGCGCAGAATGCGTTTGCGATCTTGAGTTCTTTTGCCTTGGCTATTCTGGGAGTGACTTCAGGGAGGCCAAGTCTGTTACATATCAGTCTCAATCTTGAAATTACCGCATCCGATTCAAGTTCTATCGATCCTTTTCGAATACTGTGCAGAACTGGATTCCAGAGTAATGTAATCTCTATAAGTCCCACTATAAGGATAAGCGTTGCCATTCCTTCATACCATGTATACCTGACATATACGAGAAAAAGTATGAGCCCCGTAACCAGCATGGTGAAGAATCCATATTTAAAATAGGAAAATGATGCCGGAAAATTGGAAAGATAATGCCTGAAGTCGAATGGGAGATTCTTGAAACTAGTGTCGATTACAAATCTTTCATGGATCAAAAGCAGAATCAGGATCCAGTAAACACATACAGCAGTGGTTATATACAATAAATTTCCAGCATAAAAAACCGTAAAAAATTCGAAAAAAATCGGAGAAAGAAATAGTATCATGGCGTTTCTGCCGGAATGTTTCTTCAATGACTTTATGTAACTCCATGAAACGGCATTTCTCTCCCGGTTCTCGTTGATAAAATTCTTCACCACCTCGCTGGTCATTAAATTGCATAAAAGAATTCTGTATAAAATTTCCTCTTGGGTGATAATGCCCAAAAATTGGTTGAGCTTTCTCCGCTTTCAATAACAGCATCAGGATCGTGAAATATGCTTTATGCATTCCACGACATGCATCTGAGATAGACCCATTTTACAGAATTCATGTGGTACGATCCGGAATGAAAATGTAACAGTTGAGGTTGTTCTTCATAATCTCACTGAAGAGGAATTCAAAACGTATCAGCTATTCCATTGAGTCGGATAAGGCCTTCATGTTCGGGAAAGGCAGGAATTATATTCGAAGTGTGAAAGAGATGGAATAACAAAGTACACTGTCAATCTGCAGAAAGCGATGAAATAGCGTATACATCCCTCAGTACCATCATATGGCGGCTAAATTGTTATACTCTGGTTAGTCCTGCAATAATTATGTTTGAACCTGTAAGCAGAAACATTCTAAGGTGGGGGACGCCGGACCCTGAGGGAGACTGGATCATGTATGGGCATATTGTTCACGATGAGCAAAAATGCATAATGATTGACCCTCCGCTTGTTCCGGGATTAATGGAATCGGCTGCAAGGCTGGGAAAACTGGAAGCGATTATCCTTACGACTCTGGATCATACAAGAGGTGCTAAGTACATAAATGAAAGAACCGGAGCCCCTATATTTATACCTGATCAGGTAAAATCAACCTGCGTCGATCCTGAAGCGGTGTTGTGGCAGAAGGGAATCAGGGAATTCCACAAATACAGCGACAAGGATCTGTTCGGACTGAAGCCTTACCGTGTAACTGCCGAAGGTAAAAGTGCAGCAGATAAACCATGGATGGATGAGTTTGCTTTGCTCGTGCCTAAAGAATATCTGATTGTTGGAGATGTTGCCATAGGGACACCTGAAGGAAACATTATTCCTGCTCCAGAATGGTTCCCCCATACCCCACCCCATCCAGAGCTTCCTTCTGTTTTCAGAGAATTCTCAAAGGTCGTGCTTAATTCCGGGGCAACCTCACTTCTCGCGTCACATGGCAGCAACATTTATGGACATCTCCAGGAAATAGTGAGATCCGGAAAACACTGAATACGATTATTTAGGCCAGACAAAAGAAGTATTTAGGTATAAAAATGGCCAATGTTCTTCGGGCTCTAGCATCGCCGATCCCGAAAAAGCAATTCAATTGACTTTGGAAGTCAACATATTCGAGGTAATCATTTCACCCCGCTTTTTTCCACCGGCCTTGAACAGCTTAAGGTATGGTATCATTGCCTCCATGATCCTGTTCTCTGCTTTTCGCAGGTGTTCCTCGTACGTTGAACGTGATATTCCTAAACTGTTTGCTATGGAATCTGTTGTAATTTCCCTTGGTGAGACGTAATAGCCATAATCAAAGGCCTTTACAAGGGCTTCCATCTGCCTGTCGGTCAACCTTGAGAAAAAACTCTCAATCCAGATAGTTGAGGGTACCGCGTCGGTGTGCACGAGACGTTTACGGGTTAACTCAATTTCTCCCAGCTTGGATAGGTCTGCAAAAAACTTTTTTGTGTCCTCCTCGTTGAAGCTTATTACCTTGAAATATCCCCAGCCGTCCAGGTATATCGCCGGATGGACCTGTACAACATGATTTCTCTCTGCGATATTCCACATGCTGTCGAGAAGATCGCAACTGCAGCGCATTGTTAGAACTATCCCATCATTCGAGAACTTATAATTGTCTATCACCCTGTCTATACTTCTGGCGTATTTCTCTAGTTCCGACATCAGGTCTTCATGATCCAGAGGGACATGGACCATCTCCTTGTCCCAGACACACCACATTGATATCCTTACCCCCGGATACTTGCCGGACATCTGTATGAAGGGATAATTGTATCTTATCTTGAAAGATATTTCCCAGGATTCCATAAGTGTGCCAGTATTGTTGCCATATTAGACTTGTCCCTTCATATGACGGCTTGAATAACAGGTAGAATCCTGTTGACCCCTATCTTTATCTTAAGCTGGAGGTAGAGAAAGTGTACGAATATGAGATAAGGAATGGCGTGTCCATGGATAATTTGTCAGCATTACGGGGTATAGACGCAGATCTGGCCCTTTATATCAGGAATGAATTCGGCAGGACCGCATCTTACGGGATGTTGACTGGAAGAACCAGAACGCTATGGAAACAGAGACGCTTGAAGTTAAGCGCCCACAGGAAACCGAATTCTGGGATATTATCTGGGTTAAAGTGAATTTTAATATGATCCGTCACATAATTTAATGCATGGAAAAACCTGATTCCGAATATGGATGGATCATTACCCATTTAAGCGCAATTTATCCATGGCAGATAGATCACATGGGGCACATGAATGTCCAGTTCTACGCCTCTCTCTTTGATCAGGCCACATGGTCATTTTTCTCCGGATATGGCATAACGGGAGATTACCTGAGGAACAATGAAAGAGGAATGGCTGCGCTTGACCAGCACACCGAATATAAACACGAACTTTTTGCCGGGAGTGTTGTTGAGATCAGGAGCAAGTTGAATTCCGCGACTCCTAAAACCATTAACTTTACGCACAGGATGTATCTGAGACCGGAACACATCCTTGTTGCAACAACTGAATTCACCGGCGTTCATATGGATCGGAACAAACGTAAATCCATCCCGTTCCCGGATGATATTTTTCAAAGGATGAAAAGCAATCTTCCGGAATCAACTGAACGTGCTTAACGACGTAATCGTGCTATGTCCGGATTTTACCGGATTTTTTTTCTGTTTCCATCTCGTCGCCGTAAGAACGAATGATACCTCCAGCAGCTAATGGTTATCATCACAGGAAACTGATTTAATTAAAGGTGGTATACAAGTCAGAGAACTTTGAAGAATGCCGTCATTATTAATCTGAAACACTATGAAATATCCTCTGGAAAATCCTGTGAGAGATTCCTAAGTTCATTCATCGGAATGGACATTCCTGAGAATATCAGAGTGGTATTTGCACTGAACCCGATAGATTTGAGAATTGCAAGGGATTTTCCTGAACTTGAATTCTACAGCCAGCACGTTGATTCGGTTGGCTACGGGGCTTTTACGTCCAAAATTTCCATAGAATCGCTGATGGATATGGGCATCTCCGGATCGATTCTTAACCACTCCGAAAACCGCCTGAATAAAGCCAATATATCAAAAACTCTGGACAGGGCTTACAGAATGGGTTTTCCTGTTGTCGTATGCAGCGAAAATCTTGTCGAAGCAGGTGAATACTCGAAGCTCAAGCCAGAATTTATAGCGTATGAACCACCTGAACTGATTGGCGGGGACGTATCAGTGACTTCCTCAAGACCTGAAATTATAAAGGATGTGGTGAATTTGTGTTCGAAAAATAATGTACCTGTACTGGTCGGTGCTGGGATAAAGAATAATAATGACTTTACAAAATCCTTGGAATTAGGGGCTCATGGAGTTCTGGTGGCTTCCGGAATCGTTTTGTCTAAAGACCCACTTATGTCGTTAAATTCATTAATTGAGAAACTATGAAGCGTCGAAC
>JAJZOM010000197.1:0-1566 GCA_021811505.1 Thermoplasmata archaeon
AGTCACGACAAAAAAGATGGGAAAAAATGGTTTGCGACCTGTTTTGCAGTTTCCTGTACATTCTGCAGTGCAGTTTTAACAGGTAGTGAAATCCCAGCCTGAACAGAGACCGTGCTGGTTGTTCCCGGTCCCAGCAGATTATCTGAAACAGCGTTCTGGTAATGGTAAGTCGGGATGACCATCACATTAACCACTGCTGCCGAATTTGAATAGCCAATCTGGAAAAGGTCCGGATAGCTGTTATCATTCACGAGGGTGCTCCCGCTGTACCAGTAATCCTGCAATGCATTAACGTCTACAGAGGGTGATGTCGTATACCCCCACTGTACGTTGGTATTACCAGATGGTTCAACAACATTCAGGAAGTAATCTGTTCCTCCGGACAGTTCCGTGGAAGGTATAGAGATATTCTGTGTACCTCCGTTGGGCAGATTGACGCTTATTGAAGTTATGTTTACAATGTTGTTGCTGAACACCGTAGTGCCTATACCGACGTCGATTGTGCCGGTTCCCTCCAGATAAAGAGTAATGAAGTTCACATACTCGTTACTGGATCCGACCGTGAATTCCTCGGCCTCTGGTAAAGTATATGTGTTGGTGTTGGAAGAGGATGCCTGTACCTGCGCAAAAATACCGTTTGCTGATGAGGAGGATGCACTGTACACGATTGATACACTCTGTGCAGAACCGCTTACCGTCACCGATCCTGATGAAGGCGAAACTGTGTATCCGGAGACGGATCCGACTGTATATGAATAGGTGCCGTTTGGTACAGAATACTGTATGCTTGTTCCAGTTGAACTCTGCGTACTTCCGTTGAATGTCACAGACCATGAGGTGCCTGAGGCAAGACCTGATTCAGTGAAGGTGACTGCATAGTCCGTGACAACTGGAAGCGGAGATGTAGAAGTAGCTGAATATCCGATACTGTACAGATCTGGGTAAGAATTATCGTTTGTGGGAGTACCGGAGGGGAGGCCGTTGCTGGGTGGAGAACTGTACCAGTAGTCCTGGACAGCATTCAGATCAACTGATGGCGAGGATGTGTATCCCCACTGGATACTTCCCGAACCTTCAACCGTGAGGTAATAGTCTGTGCCTCCATTCAGGGTCACCTGGCTTATGCTTGTATTGTACCATACCTGGTTACTGTTCACGTTCACCGTTGTAAGGGGCACAACATTAGTTCCCCATAATGACGTTCCGATTGCAAACTGAATAGATCCGCTCCCTGAAAGATAGAGATTCACGAAATTGACGGTTGCACTGTTTGAGCCTACTGTGAACTCTTCGGCCTCAGGGAGGTTGTATGTGTAAATGTTTGAGGATGTTGCATTCACCATGGAGAATATTCCATTGGGGCTTGTTGTAGGACTGGATGCACTGTACACGATTGATACACTCTGTGCAGAACCGCTTACCGTCACCGATCCTGATGAGGGCGAAACTGTGTATCCGGAGACGGATCCGACTGTATATGAATAGGTGCCGTTTGGTACAGAATACTGTATGCTTGTTCCAGTTGAACTCTGCGTACTTCCGTTGAATGTCACAGACCATGAGGTG
>JAJZOM010000197.1:1576-9044 GCA_021811505.1 Thermoplasmata archaeon
AGTGAAGGTGACTGCATAGTCCGTGGCAACTGGAGCCGGGGGGGTCGATATACCGAGTTGCGCATTGACGAAGTTATATGCGTTGATGCTACCCCAGCCTACTGCCAGACTGTATCCGTTTTCTGCGCTGAATGCCCCGTTGGATCCGTTGCTCACAAAATAGAGTGCCGGTGCTCCGCTGAAGGTGCCGGAATACTGTTCCTGTCCAAATTTATAGATCAGCGGGTTTATGAATCCTTCAGGTGTTCCAAGTGAATGATCCATTACAGCTATGACTCCCGCGGTCAGGGGGGAAGCTATGCTTGTTCCCCACAATTCCTGATAGCTGCTTGATCCGCTGTAGGTTATATAGATCTCCATGTTAGCACCATCCGCGGCTACGTCAGGGGTGCCCCTGCCGGATGAAACTCCTGTTGTTGAGGAGGCTCCGGTGATGACTCCGTTGGCATCTGATGATCCTGCCTGCCAGGAGGGTTCAGCAAATATTGAACTCACTCCTCCCTGTGATCCGTCGCCTGAATTTGGGGTGTTGTACCAGACTGATTGTGTCTGTATACCGGTTGTGCCCGATCCATCTGTAGATGCTGTTCCTGTCAAAACTGTCGCGGTTCCGCCCACTGCAAGAGTGCCGAAGTTGTTGTAGGACATTGTGGCAGGGAAGCTGGGCGCAGGACTGCTCGTATCCCCATCGTCACCGGATGAAGCAAGGACCGTGATTCCTCTGGCCGCTGCTTCCTGTTCGTACTGCATCCAGGTTGAGTCGTTCGTATCCGTTCCTCCCCATGAGTTTGATATTGCAACGACATGCGACAGCGCACTGTTCACGGAAGCGTTGTAGCTTGGGTTGAGGACTGCAGCAAAGGCCTGATCCAGATCCGACTGTGTGGATGATGGCCCATAGACTTCCACTATATGTGCACCTGGTGCAGCAGACCCGGCCATTTCGAGATCGAGAGTGCTCTCATAGTCTGCCTGGGTGTTGTCGTTCGCAGCAGAGGGTCCTGGAGCAGGTGCTCCGAGTATGGGATATCCGTAAGCGACTGGCTGCGGCTCGTTTGACGGGATGTTATTGGAATAGTAATAGGAAATATCAGAAGGGACGAAAGGTGCAACGTCCTGTCCTGCCGAATTCGTCCCTGACCAAAGTATTGTGGCTATTGTTTCGTTTGTCGGATAACCATATTTCTGGTAGAGCTGGGATAACTGGTATGCGTTCTGGAAATCTGCTCCATAAAGAGTCTGTGAAGACCCGGATCCCTGGAACATTGGTGAAATGGTGGCCTTGTACTGGTCACTGAGTCCAACTATGCTCGATATCGCCCCGTAATAGACCGGGAGAGATAGCTGTGTTGTCGGTGCATAAAACTGGTTGTTTGCTGTCTTGAAGTTGCCGATGGTTGTTCCAAACAGAGTCTCAAACTGTCCAATCGAACCGGAAAGTGCAATTGAGACGTGATCTGGATACGTGGATACAGAGAAACCGTGAGTCTGGAAATATTCCACATAATGGTAATATTCCGTGGAAGATGCTGAAAAAGTGGAGCTGAATTCCTGAGATGTCATATAATGGTGATACATGGGCGAAGAGGGGTTCTGCACCTCTGATAGGAACTGGTTCAGATAGGCCTGGTTCCTGTATTGAAGTGTAACCATAACGCTGACATGCTGATTCATGTTTTCAGCTGCCACCGGATGTATATTGGTTATCACACCAGTCTCAGAGTTTGGAATCAAAAATAGCTGGTTGCTCGATGGTGTGGTATTGGTCATTACCTGATTTGCAGCCAGGAATCCGGTTGCAACAAAGGCTATGGCCAGTATCATTGCTGTTGTTATTATCGTCTTTCCTTGCATTACTACATTATTAAGTAGGATATATTTAAAATGTGGTGTATTTAACACGCTTAAGTAAATCTACAGTTAAGGCTCTTTCGATATCTACACTCATGAAAACTTATCATTTCGGAATATTCAACTCCTGTTCTAGATCACAATCAGACTGAAGATACAACTTCAGAACTAATTTTGCCTCTGAGTCCCAAAGCATAGTAGATTATACAGATTGTAACTTACAGTTTTGGATTTCAACTCTGCTCGTGAAAATAATCTATATTTACCATCTATACTCTTGTAGAAGGGAACAGACAAATGACTGGGGAAGTTGTTGCGATATATTCAGATACCTATCATCCCGCCACCGACGGGGTGGTGACTTATATTGATTCCCTCAGAAAGATTCTGATCAAAAACAATTACAGGCCGGTGGTAGTCACCACCAGTACAAAACCCGTTCATGGGGCCACCGACGTGCTGTATACGAAAGGAGTGGTTTTCAAGCCTTATCCGCAGTATGATGTCAGCATCAGGCCACTTTCAAGGAATAGGGAGGTCATGGAACTCGAACCGTTTGTCATCCACTCACAGACCCCGTTTTCGATGGGTATGTCCTCTCTCGCGCTTGCAAGGAAGACCGGAGTGAGGAAAGTAGCTACCTTTCACAGCCTTGTTTTCCATGAAGCGGCTCTTTCCGCTTACATGTCTGGAAACCCTTTCATAAGGAATCGCGCAAAGAAACTGCTTATCCGGTACCTTCGCTGGCATTATGGAAAGTTTGACACCGTCATCTCGCCTTCATATTTCCTGAAGCGGCATCTGCTGGAAATCGGAATCGATAATGTGCAGGTGATAAACAATGGCGTCGATCTCGAGGAATTTCTTCGGGCCCCTGAAAAAAGCGTGGCCAGGAAGACCTTAAAAATAAATTCGGACGATAAAATAGCACTTTATCTTGGAAGAATTGGACTGGAAAAGAATCTTGAAATCCTCATTGAATCTCTCCCATACCTTAAAAAGTTCGGGTTCAAGCTTTATATCGTCGGGGGAGGCCCTTATCTTGAATACTTCAGGGGATTGTTCGATCCTGATTGTGCCGATTCTATAATTTTCACCGGAAGAGTGAGCGATGAATTGAAAATACTTTATTTTGCTGCCGCAGATGTCTTCGTAAATCCGTCCGAGTTCGAAGTACTTAGCACTGTCGACATAGAGTCCCTTGCTTCGGGCACACCGATCCTGGTTCCCGCTGACTCATCCCAGGACGAAATAATTACCAGGGGCGTTGGGGGAGAGACCTTTGAACCTGGAAAACCGGCAGATCTGGCCGAGATAGCGGAGCATATCTACCAGAACTTCTCCTCCTACAACCCAAGGAAAGATGCAATGAAATTTTCACTGGAAAATCACCTCGCTTCACTAATGAAGGTATATCGCGGTGATCACTGATCTTTCAGTATATCCAGTTTCTTCAAAAGGAGCCACGCGGTTGCAACGTCCTCAAGACCTATTCCCATGGATTTGAAAACTGTGCGTTTCCTTTCTTTAACAATCTCAGGTTCAGAGAAAATTTCCCTGAGTTCATAAATTTTCCTTTCCGGGTTGTTTTCGGAAAATTCCTTTATTTCCGCAGACTCTTTCATTGCCTGTTCCAGGTGCTCGACAAAAATGAGATCCGAAGCCTCCAGGACATCGTTTGAGACCTCTCTCCGGAATGGCATGTTTGAACCCACCAGGTTCAGGTGAAAATTTCCGTGGAGCATTTCAGCAGTGATGATCGGATAATTTGCATTTGTTACAGTGTTAATGACGTCGGATCCCTGGATCATTTCCTCAGCTGTCCTGACTGGAATTATCTCCATTCCGATCTTATCCGACATTAGGTCTGCAAAGGCCTTTGAGTGATCGAAATTTCTTGAATATACCTTTATCTCCTTCAGATAGAATGCTGCGGCGTGCGCCTCTAGGTTCGACTGTGCCTGATAGCCACTTCCTGCTATCCCATAATTGATATCTTTCTTGTTCACAGCAAGAGTTGAGGACAGCGCGGCGAGAGCCCCTGTTCTCATCTGTCCCAGTTTATCAGCCTCGATGATTGCAATGGGTTCCTTCGTTTTTGTGCTGAATATCAGAACAAGAAAGTGTGAGTGATCCTTCCCGGAAGCGTATAATTTAGCCCCTGCCACACCCATCGTATCAATCACCGCTGGCATCGTACTAAGCACAAAATTTTTTCCATAGTCTCTCATTCTCGCTGAGACGGAGGCCTGCCCCCTGGAATAAGCTGTAAAAGCAACCCTCAGAGTATCTATGATCTCTTCCATTTTAAGGTTGGATGCCACTTCACCTTCTGTTATATAATTCATGAATCTCAGCTGGGTAAGATTACCTTATTGTATATGAACCTCTGATTCTGCTTATTCAGTATCGTCCACCTGTTGTTTTACCCGGATTAAAGATATATATCATGCTTAATTGTCTACCCATGGAGAACAAACCCTTCATAAGTTCTGCAAAACTGAAAAAGTACGTGAATGAGAATAGTTCATATTCACTCTATATCAAAGACGATATCGTTGAACTGAGATTCACCCCGAACACGCCGGAAGCCATGGCTCACTTTCCAGAGGGAGAACAGGTGGAACATGTGATGACAGGTATCGAAAAGAACGGGATCATATACTTCCACAAGTTCATCACCAGAAGCAGTTTTGGAGAGACGGTCACCGAGCTTGATGGTGTAGACGATCCGGTCATGCTCTGGCTTCAGTATATTTAATGGAGCAGCGCACCGAATATCATGGGAAGGATTAGGGTTGCGTCACCATAAACATTTACAAATTTTGCGTCCTCCCTCACTTTTCTCCAGGAAATTGCTTCTTCCAGTTTGGCTCCTGACAGCGATCCGTCAAACTCCTGTGCAGTCGTAACGTAGACTGCAAAGTCAAGTCCCTCGCGGAACTGGTTCCACCATATCGTGTGGTGCTTTGATATTCCGCCTCCTATCATGAACGCACCTGTTTTCTTTGCTTCGAATATTATATCCGAGAGCAGGTGTTCGTCTTCTAGTAGATTCAGTTTGAAGTCGTGGTGCTTTTCATACATGGACCAGAGTTGTGAACCGAATGACCCGTCTGTCATTCCCGGGACAAAGACAGGAATCTTGTTTTTATATGCGTTGTATAATATGCTGTCTTCGCTCTTCATTCTCTTTCCGACTTCCCATATGATGTCCCGACCGTTCCATTCATGTTTCTCTGCATACAGTTCTTCAAGTATGGGCTGCATGAAACCCTCAATTGTTTCGCCATAGCTTGAATCGGGCACCAGAACATTCCCAAGCCTGTTTATACCTATCCTGCCCAGTTTTCTGTCGCTTAGATCGAAGCTCCCGCAATAGTATTTTGAAAAGGTGCGTGCAATATCATGGTCAAGAGTACCGTTTGTTGTTATGATCACATCAAAGAGATGGTTCCGGATGGCCTGGTTAATTAAACCCCTGGTGCCTGTGGATATGATGTCTGCCGGGAACGAAAGGAATTTCGTAACTTCCCCGCTCATCATTTTTTTGGTGATTGCGTATGCGGTGTAAACCTTTGACGCCGTAAACCCACCAATATTTTCAAACTGCTTCATCAGTTCCCCAATTGATGATTTTTCATTTAGCTTGAGGTCCTCCACGGGCTGATATAAAAGATCTTTCCTGTTGTAACTGTCATGTTCTGAATCCATAATTCCATGATTACAACTATACTTAAATCATAATGTGGTATACGAAAAAATGGGTTCACTAATATTTACAATGATCCTTTGGATTCATCTTCTATTCGCAATATTTTTTATCGGCGGTTCTTATTTTATCTGGTTTGTCATATGGCCTGAATCCTTTAAATTAACCCGTGACGAAAAGGAAAGGACAAAGATCGTGGGAACGTTTTCAAAAAGATTTGCTATCTTCACGAACTATTCTGTTCTCATACTGATTGTCACTGGAATTGTCCTTGCAATTCACATGTACCTCCAGAACACTCAGCTTTTCAGCACTCTGGAGGGCCTTGTCCTAGAAATAAAAGTTGCAGTGGTAGGGGTTGCTCTTGGAATTATGTATTATAATAATCTAACTCATCCAAAAAAAATTGTCAGATTATTGGCAGAGGGCAAAAGGGATGAAGTTGATAAGATAAGAAGGCGGTCACATATGTTCTCCTATGCGACCCTTGTGCTCCTTGGCGTGATTACACTTCTTGGAACCTTTCTGGTAAATTACTTTTAGGATTATCTGGCAGATGCCGATATCCTTTCAACTTCCTCTTTCTTGCTCACCGCAAAAGATCCACCATCATTCTTGGAAGCAAGCATAATTTCATCCGCAAGGCAGTCTTCTATTGCCTTTTTCTTCTTGAATGATGCGTTGGTCGCCCCTATTGCAATGTTTCTCAGGGCTATATCAACCCTTCTGGAAGGGGAAATATCGACTGCTTTAGGAACAGCTATTCCTCCGTATTTCAGACGGGTCACTTCTTCCCTTGGTGCAGCATTTTCTATGGCATTTACAAGTACCTGAACCGGGTTTTCCTTGGTCTTGGCCTCAATTTTATCAAATGCCTCGGAAAGAACGCGATATGCGCTGTATTTTTTTCCGGTCCATTTTTCGGTCCTCATAAGCTTGTTCAGCAGCCTCTCAATGGTATTCATGTTTCTCTTACCGGCCGAGTAGTTGGAAAACCTACCACCGGTATGAAGATTGAGTCCTGCAGTGAGGTTGATGTATTTGGTAAGACTCTCGTCGTGTATCTGTACGCCAGCGGGATCATATCTTCCCATTATTTTTAGATCCAGATTACCTCACCGCCTTTTCCTTTCTTCCCTTTACAAGCTCTCTTAGCGATATTCCGTTTACCTTGATCACCTTGTATCTTACCCCTGGAATATCCCCCTTACTTCTGCCCATTCTTCCGCCTATGCCTTCAACGAGCACTTCGTCATGTTCATCAATATAGTTTATTGCTCCGTCTCCCGGTGCAAAGGCTGTTATCTGTCTGCCATTTTTAATCAGTTGAAGTTTCACACACTTTCTAATGGCTGAATTGGGCTGTTTTGCCTCAATTCCTATTTTTTCAATAACAATCCCTTTTGCCTGAGGGGCACCCTCCAGAGGGTCACTTCTTTCCTTGAGATGGAGCAACCTTCTCTTGTAGTCCCTGTCAGACCATCGATATTGACTTCTCTTATTTACCAGGGTTGAACCTGCATTTTCTCCATTCGCCAAATGATCACCTAATTAAATCTAAATCAGTTCACCGACATTTTCTGGATACTATTTAATCTATCTTTTTATCATTTAATATGCATATAAATAGTGTTTTCAAAGCCTTCCTTGCCTCTTATCTCAACCTGGAGGTTTTAGCGATTAAACGGATAAACAGACCACTTCAAAGAATATCAGACACCTCAAAGAAGAACAATGACTGTAATTATCATATTTGATTGAGGTATGTTGCTGATTAAATAGGTTCGTGTGCAATTTCGTTGAGATCTCGCACTCCTGTTATAACCATCTTCATTTCAGGAAAGTTGGTGCAGGCCAGCGAGAGTATCCTAAGATAGCTCTGGACCAGGATTTTTGGCAGCACAA
>JAJZOM010000288.1 GCA_021811505.1 Thermoplasmata archaeon
ACATCCGCTCAAACCTGCTGCGGTCGTTTACATACAGGCGGACAGGGTGGACGAGCTTGCAGTCAAGATCGCTGAACTTGAAAACATTCCGCTCATCACCACAGAACTTGACCCGGAAAAGATATCTAGGATAATGAGTTCACTGAGGTAGGATCCTGTCTAGGAACCATTCCCTGGTGAACTGCTGTATATCATCCAGTCCCTGCCCGTTTCCAACGAAAAGAATAGGCTTCTTTATCTCCGCAGCCATTGTGAGTATCGATCCGCCTTTTGCATCCGTGTCAAGCTTCGTGACAATTATGCAGTCAAACCCAACTTCACTGAAGAAGGTTTCTGCCTGATTAACGGCATCCTGTCCAATCATGGCATCAAGAACCACGACTGTGAGATTCGGCTTTGAGATCCGTTTTATTTTCTTCATCTCCTCGATGAGATTCTTGTTCGTCTGCATCCTTCCTGCAGAATCTATCAGAACATAGTCTATGTTCCTTGCCCTAGCGTGATTGATTGCATCGAATGCAACGGCAGAGGGGTCACTCCCGCCCTGGTGTTTGATAACAGCGACTCCGACTCTTTCCCCAAGTATTGAAATCTGCTCTATGGCACCGGCCCTGAATGTATCTGAGGCAGCCACCACAACCCTCTTTCCATTCTTCCTGAGATAGTTTGCAACCTTGGCCACAGTGGTCGTTTTTCCTGTGCCGTTGATCCCGAGGAAAAGCATGACGTAGGGCTTCTCATGGGGATTGAGGATGTCGGGAAGACTCTTCTGCACGTCAAAAATGGGGATTATGGCATTCCTTAGAGCTGTAACATATTTCTCCACAGGAATCTTCTTTCCATCAATGTCGAGACTCTCCTCCATGCTCTTCCAGATTCTTTCCGCGACATCGATGGAAACGTCTGATTCAACGAGAGTCTCTATGATCTTCGACTCAAGATCTGATTTCTTCACAAACTCTTCAGAAGATTTCGAAAATAAACCGCTGAACTTTTTCTTTAGATTGTCGAACATATCACTGTTTCTGATTCTGGGCACTGGCCTGCTGTACCACTGTCAGGAGGGTCTCATACCTGTTTTCGCTCTCTTTCCTCTTTTCAAGGAGTGAATCCATGGAAGCCTGAAGTGACTGCAACTCGCTTTTAAGCCTGTTCTCAACGTTTTCAGCACTGTCCTCGCGGTAAATGCCCGATCCAATAGGTAGGAGCAGTTTGTCAAAATTCTCAATCCTGGCGTTCACATAAACACCATAACCGATTGATACCCTGGTTTCGTTACCCTCTATGCTCTTCCTGTTCCCGATAACGGAAAGGCTCAGATTAATCTCGTCAACGACCCTGCCTATCCTTGATATCTGGTCGTTATAGGATTCGATCACACCCTTGAGATATTCAAGTTCCTGAATCAGACTTTCACGTGCATCCTGTTCCATTTCAATTCCCCGAGAATATTTTCTTGCTTTCCTTGAGCGCTTCCAGCACGGGCATTGGGTCACCGGATAAATAACTTATGAGAGCTCCCCCGCCTGTGGACGTGTGATCGAATTTATCCATGAGGTCAAGTTTCTCGAGTGCGTTGAGTGTGTGACCTCCGCCCGCTATCTTCATGCCCGGGTTCATGGATATTGCTGTCATGATCTCCCTTGTTCCCGCAGCGTACTCAGACATCTCATACATCCCCATGGGACCGTTCAGGAATATTGATTTAGCCTTTCTAATCTCGTCTATATAGTTCACAATAGTGTCCACTCCGATATCCGCCATGAGTTCGTTGTCAGGCATTTTCTGTGATATCGCCACTCTCCTCTTCGAGGGATTGAGAACGCAGTCCTGCGGCACAAGAATATTTCCATCGTATTTCTTCACAAGATCCTTGCAGGTGTTGATGAGATCTTCCCAGTTCTTGTTGCTCCTGACAATGAAATCCCGGTTTTTCTTTCCGATGTCAATTCCCATTGCCCAGAGAAAAGCGTTGCCAACGACACCTCCAGTTATCACCCTGTCAGAAATTCCCTTATCAAGGAAATTCTTTGCAACGGAAATGGACTCGTTTATCTTGGATCCAGCAAGAATCGCCACCTTGGGTCTCGAATCATCTTTCATGAACCTCTCAAGTGAAACTATTTCCTTCTCAATCAGTCTGCCTGCAATGTTGGGAATGAGCCTGTGAAAACCAACAAGTGTTGTCTGCGGCCTGTGTATTGCAGGAAAAGCATCGTTGACAAAGTAGTCCATCAGGGGAAGCAGGCCTTTTACAATATGGCTCTTCTCCATTGTTTCAAGATCGTCCCCATCGATGTCTATCTCCTCGGAGTAGAATCTTGTGTTCTCAAGCATAAGTATCTCTCCGCTTTTTAATTCGCCTACAGCCCTCACAACGTCTTCGCCAAAGAGTGAATCCACAAACTTCACCTTTCTTCCCAGAAGCCTCTGCAGATATAACGCGTGGGATCTGAGCGAGGTAAAATCCTCCTTCCCGGGTCTGCTCTGGTGAGCCAGTATAACCACCCTTGATCGGGAGAGAGTTCTGAGCGTTTCGAAATGTGCAAGGAATCTTGTCGATCCTGTTATCTCTCCCGTAATGGGGTTGATTGGCGAGTTTATGTCCAGCCTTAAAAAAACAGTTTTATCAGTCAGGTCAAAGGAGTCTAGCGTGAAGAAATCCAATTTAGATCCTTTCATCAGTTTACATGATACGGTATATATATTTGTTTATTTGGTGGACTCAGGTTGATGTGAGCGGATTCAGAGCAGAAACAGCAGCAGTCGTTTGTTATGATCGCCTCTTGCGACCTCGTATCGACAAATATGGTTCATGAATGCAAAATTATGAATCAAATGTTTAAGAAATTATATTAACTGCTCAATACATATTTTCAAAATCCTAGGAAGAGGTTTTCGTGTTTTCGTCAATTTCCCGCAGTTTCCTCTTCCTGTCCATCATGAAAATGATTGTGTTCAGCCATGCATAGATCCAGACAGTATTCAGCGCAACTGCAATGGCTGTGAATACCCAGATGAGCCCGTGCTCGTTTGTTATGGAGATCATGCGGACAGTCGAGATTGCGAATAGGCCAAGAGGAAAGCCATAGGCCCATGAACTCATGCTTCCCCTCGGAGGTCTGGTAAAAATTATGATGGTCACAACAAGGAAATTCCATATTTCAAAGCCCCAGAGCATAAGAGAAACGAAGCCGGCAGTTGAAGGGGAAAGCTGGAAAATATGGAGTTTATTAAATGACACTATGGATAGTATATTTATCACGATTAGGCTTGCTATGCCGACCGGGAGCATGGTCGTGGGAAGGGTCTCATGAACCTTATTTGTGACGTGTCCCGAGAGGGCCAGGGAACCGATGAATATGTAGAGGAAGAAGAAGATGCCCAGTCCGATAATGGTCAGATAGTAAATCACAGAACCGGTGCCTCCTCCGTAAAATCCAATGAGATCCGACCCCAGAAACACGCCCGTGCCTATTGCCAGTGGCGGTATGACCACGGCATAATTGATCTCCTTGAGGTTTATTTCCTTGGTGTAAAGCCTGTAGCCGAGTATAACGCCGAGAATGAGGGCAAGTGAATATTCTACCAGATAGTTCAGGAGTGAGAAGGATGCTGAAAGAGAGGAAAGTCCATAAAAGTAAATCAGCTGGGAATTGCTGATGAAGCCGATAATCGGGATGAGAGATATGAAACTCAGCCTGGTCAGATTGTCCCAGTGTCCGTGGATCTTATCATGGATCAGTATGCCTCTGGTGGACCATAAAACAAGTATGACAAAGAAGAGGATAATGCCCAATGCCATTAAACCATTTCCAAGGTAGAAAAAAGGAACGAAACCGTCCTGCTGATATGCAAGTATATAGACTTCGGCAAGGGCAAGGGTGGCGATGGACATTCCGAACCACTCGGATCCAAAAACGGAGATTGTGTTTTTATTCGTCTGAAACACCCACCAAAAGATTACTTCTCATTATTTCCACTGTCAAGCTTTGAAACTATATCGCTGAGCATATCCATTGATGTTGTGATAACCTTGTTTCCTGTCACGAAGCGTGCGATGGATATTGCATCTTCCATGTTTCTGATGTTCCCTCCGTTTCTGAAATACTGATTGAGATAAACCGGGGCGCAGCTCTGATCCCTCAGTGACACGCTGATCGCAAAAGCGACCAGGAAAACGGTCTTCTTATCAAGAGAGAATGGCGACAGCAGTTCCATTCTTTCTCTTATGTGCTCATCAAAGAGATCAAAGGAGAGTTTTGAGAGTGCTGAAAGGCTCTCCGGCGGTTGAGCATTCCCCGATTCTCTTATCACATTGACCATAATCTTCTCAGCTTCCTTATCCCTGAGCTCGATGGCTTCGAACGATGAAACGACAGGCAGTATTGAAGTCATTGTTGAAAGTGTCGAAGCCATCACGGCCATTTTGGAAATTTTTATCACATCAAGAATATCATCAACTGCTGCATCAAACTTTTTAGCCAGCCTGTAATGAATCAGAGAGGATTCCCGCTGGCCCTGTGCCAGTGATACAGCCAGAGCCACCAGCGGTACCAGTTTCCTGGGAGTCATTGATCTCCCAAGGAAAAGCCTCATATTCTCCGTAAACTGCTCTTCCGCCATTTCCTCATTGATTTTGCCGAGAATCCTTATCGCTTCCGGCGTAGCCCCAAGAGTACCTCTGGCGAATGTGTCTATTTCATCAAGTTTGCTGCTCATGACCTATCATGGAAGCATAATTCATAAATCAATCCCGCAAAAATTGTGGAAAAATCCCATGCATTGTGAATGACGGAAATACAAAGTTCGTGATTCACGGAAGTATTTCATCGAGAATGACTTCAAGATCAATGTCGTAAATGCCGAACTTGGGGAGTTCTTTCCTTGCATAATTACGTATCTCGGAGCAATCCTCGCCGATGATTTCCATCCGGAACCTTCTCTGTCCGGTGGTGACTAGAGTTCTCTTTATCATTGGCTGCTGCCTGGAAAACTGGATCAGATCGTCAATGCTCTCGGGCGGTACATTGAATGCCAGCACGGCCCTGCATGCATAACCTATCTTTCCGTAATCAATTCCAGCTCTGCAGTCCTTGAGTATTTCTCGCTTCTTGAGAAGATTTATTCTGTCCCTCACAGTCCACATGCTTTTTCCTGTCTCTCTTGCAATCTCCTCGTATGCAAGCGAACAGTTCTTTTCCAGCAGATCGATTATCTGCAGATCAAGTGCATCGATCCTGTGAGATTTCAACGAAGGATTATTCCAAGTTGATATATAATCTGACACAAAAGAAACGATGGAACAATCCATGTTTGCCAAAAAAAACTCATGTTCATCGAAGCGCCTGAAATAGCCTATTTCTATGAAATTTTTCTGATTTTATTCGTCGTTTGCCGACTCGTACTTCAGCAAACTATTAATACTGAAACAAGTTCAACGATTTAATGGCACAAAAACCTACAAAAGGAGAATTTAGAGAAGAGCTATTGGTTGAAATGGAAAATCTTGGGGAAATTTCAGGTAAATCCATGAGAGTATCTGTGGTTTCGAACCGCAGAGATGATTTTTCCTACTACTTCAGCCATGGAAACGCGGATTGAGGACATCCTCAAACCAACCATTTTTGGATTATCAGTTTAGGAGTAACCGGTTTCTTCAAGCATTCCTGTTCCGTATAAGATTGTCCTATAGACCGGGCAGAGGATCCTGTCTGATCACACAGTTTCTGGAACCAATAAATAGATTTACCACATGCGGACAGACATGCAAGGGATTATCACTGCAGCGGGCAGGGGGACCAGATCCGGCCTGGACGGAAAACTCAGGAAGGAGATGCTGCCCATTTATTACAGGGAAGGGGACAGGATAGTGCTAAGACCAATGATAGAGGTGATTGCAAGCATGATGAGGTCCCAGGGAGTTGACAGGATCTCAATTGTACTCGACCCGGCAGACAGGAGAACAGCGGAGTACATATCGGCAAACATACCATACTCTAGGATTGTCTACCAGGAGCCAAGGAACGGGTATGGCGGCGCTGTTCTTAGTGCCGGGTACACTGTAATGGGCAATTATTTTCTGCTCAATGCAGGTGATGGCATACTACTGAAGGAGAACATTTTCGACAGAATGATCAAAATGCGTGAGACCGGCACATGCAGCAATGTTCTGGTTGTCATGGAGGTTGACAATCCACAGAATTACGGCACCGCAGAGTTAAGTATCGAGAGCGGTAGGGCTTACGTCACCGGAGTGATGGAAAAGGATCCCAACAGCAGAAGCAAATTCGCCATGTGTGCCGTTTATCTCCTGGACAGGTCGATTATGGATCATCTGTCACATGACAGGTCGGGTATAATTGAGCTCACACCCGCCATCCAGAAATCGATAGAGGATGGGATGAGAACATGTGCGATCAGGGTAAAGAGATCTGAATGGGCCAGCCTTGGTCAGGTAACGGATTATGCAAACGTCGTAAACAGGAGCCTGAAATTCTTTTAGGAACCTGAAAAGTAGGCTCCTTCAGATACCTGCACTCTTCTGCCAGAAGGTGCGGGGAGTGATGACACCCCTGAGCGACGTTATCTTTTCCTTCATTGGCTGTAGATCGTCGAGTATCTTTCCCAGGTCATTCTTCAGCTCTCCGGATGGTCTGTATCCGAGAGCTCTGAGCTTTAAACTCACCGGATTATAGTAATGCTCCTCTTTCTCAACCCTTGGATTGGGTACGTGATCTATTACTGCCTCTTTCCCGTACTTCTTTTCGTAGACCTCTTTCACGTCTGCCGCCAGTTCGTTGACGGAGTAGTGCTGGTCAAATTGGTTGAAGACCCTGTATTCACCGCTTTCCGGTGGATGTTCAGTCGCAAGCGTGAGGCAGGTTATGCTGTCCTCCAGTGACAGAAAACCCCTGGTCTGACCGCCTTTGCCATAAGGTGTTATCGGTATTCCGATGGTGGCCTGTGCGCAGAATCTGTTAAGCGCGGTTCCCCAGACTTCGTCAATATCGAACCTCGTTCTCAGGGCGTTTCCTGAAATCTCCTTTGTTCTTGTCCCATAAACAACGCCCTGCATAATGTCGGTTATGCCAATCTTCCATACACGGTTTGCAAACATCAGATTATTGGAGTCATGAACCTTTGTCCAGTGATACCAGGAACCGGCGTTCTTCGGAAAAGGCAAAGTATCCTTTCGGCCCTTATATTCTATCTCAAAGAATCCCTCAGGTATATCTATGTTCGGCGTCCCGTACTCACCCATTGTTCCGAGCTTGAGTATATGCGCTTTCGGAGCAAGATCCTTGACAGCATATATCAGGTTGAGTGTGCTGATTACATTTTTTGTCATGGTCTCAGAAGCCTGTTTCAGGCCTATCATGGAATACGGCGCAGATCTCTGTTCTGCGAGATGCACTATCACATCGGGTTTTGTATCCTTTATCAGATCATAAATGAATTTCTGCCCACTGACATCTCCGCGGTAAAACGAGATTTTCTTTTCAAAAACTGTTTCTGCTTCATGAATTCTTCTGGATATGGGCGCAATGGGAAAAACGGAATCTGAATCCACAGCCTTAACACGCCTTCGGGTGAAGAAGTTGTCAGCGCCGGCAACATCGTAACCAAGAGAAAGATATCGGAGAGCCAGTGGCCATCCAATGTAGCCATCAATGCCGAGAATCAGTGCCTTCATGGATGGAAGTAATACTGGTTTAGCATTAAAGGTTATTCTTGAGTCCAGACCAACGTCTTCTCGCACTCATAATGCAGACCCAATATTATGGCCTGTATCTTTTATTTAAACCTCTCTCTCAGCTCATTTTTCTGGATCTTTCCGATTGAGTTCTTTGGAATATCATCAACAAACAATACCTCCTTAGGGCACTTGTACCACGCAATATTTGCTTTGCAGAACTCAATTACCTCACGGTCGGTCAGACTAATATCTTTTTTCACAACGAACGCAACCACTTCCTCGCCATATGTGTTATCCGGCCTGCCTACTACAGCGACCTCAGATACTTTAGGCATGGTGCTGATAAGGTTCTCAATCTCCTTGGGGTACACGTTTTCGCCACCGCGAATTATCATATCCTTCTTCCTGTCGACGATGAAGAAATAGCCATCCTTGTCCATATAACCGAGATCACCACTGTGAAGCCAGCCGTTCCTGAGGGTTTCCTCAGTTTCATTTTTCCTGTTGAGGTAACCTTTCATGACGTTTGGCCCTCTGATCACAATTTCCCCAATCTGACCAGGAGGCAGATCCTCATCGTTCTCTGAAAAAATCCTGACATCCTGTCCGGGCAGTGGTAAACCAATGGAACCTATCTTTCTTGTCCCGAACCTTGGATTTATTGTAGAAGCTACGGTGCCTTCGGTCATTCCGTATCCCTCGATTATCTTTATTCCGTATGCCCTCTCGAAATCCTCAAACCATTTCACCGGCATTGGGGCAGCACCGCAAATCCCGATCTTGAGCGAAGAAAGACTTTCCTTGTGCTCCTCACTTGCGGAGTCAGAGAGTATCTTGTAAATTGTGGGGACACCGGAAAACAGGGTTGGCTTATATCCCTTTACAGAGTCAAAGAACTCCTCAGGATCAAATTTCCTGAGAATAACAAGGGACCCTCCCTTAAGGATGGAGGCAATGCTGAACATAAGATTGTTCACATGAAAAAGAGGCAGGATAATTATGATCCTGTCGCTATTCTGCAAATCAACGGCCTGCTGAAGCTGAACAGCTTCTCTGTAAATATTCTGTGCCGTGAGAACAGCCCCTTTGGGCTTTCCCGTGGTGCCGGAGGTGTATATGAGAAAGAGATCATCGGGATTGCTTGGAACGATGGCAGCATTTAGATTCCCATGAAAAATCTTTTTGTAAAGGTCTCCTGATAAATCTCCCTTGTCAAAGTCCAAAATTACCCTTTCGACACTTAGCCCTGTCCTTTCAATGGCATTTTCAATCTTTT
>JAJZOM010000222.1 GCA_021811505.1 Thermoplasmata archaeon
TGGACGTATCATCGCGTGTATGATTATTTTCTTATGAATGTTTCCAAGCGAACTTTAAAATAGTGAAGTTAACTTCACCAAATACTGAAGTAAGGTTGAAAACATGAACAGATACAATTGTAGTCCGAAAATTACCATTGGAAAGTGCTTGGGAAACACATTGCTGCCCGGAGTGATATTCTGATGAATTTCCCTGGCGGAAGAACTCTTATTGCCATCGTTGCCGTCATAGTTGTTATTGTGGCTGGAATCTCAGGCTTCGTAATTTATCGAAATGACAGTTCCAATAAGTCGACATCCATTTCCCTTGACACAGCCCCCCTTGTCTATGTCAATGATTCCACAGGGAACAGAATAGCGGTTAACCTGACAAACTCAGACAGTTTTGTGTATCTTCCGAACTCTCTTGGCGGAAACCTTGTCATAAATCACTCCCTGAAGCGGATAGTATCACTCATCCCATCCGTCACCACAACACTGTATGCCCTGGGTGCATACAATCGCACAGTTGTTGGGGTGGATCAGTATTCAACATACCCAACCCCGCCATCTGATGTCAAGGTTATCTACATAGAGGAAACATCCTTTTCCGTTGAGGAGATAGCAAATCTGTCACCGGATGCTGTTATGTCCACCACTGGGTATTTCACACCCCAGGTCATAAATGAGATAGTCAACGTTCTGAATATACCGTTCTTCATATTCGATCCAAATAACATGACACAGATAGAGCACCAGAACAGTGAACTCGGCAACCTTACCAATACTTACAGCAATGCAACGAAGGTCAACGGCTGGATGAATGAAAACCTGGCAAAACTGCGCAATGATACGTCCAGGATTCCTGGAAGCGAGATTTCCGTGTTCTATGATCTTGGGCCCGGATCTGTTGGGCTTTACACAGCGGGAAATAATACATTCATCAACGTACTGTTCAATCTTGACCACCTCAGGAATGTTGTAACGAAAAGCGGATACCCAGACCTCTCACCATCACAGATAGAAAACCTGACTCCGCAGTGGATCGTACTTGATCAGTACTATAACCAGAGCAGTTTCAACCAGAGCGTACCGGGCTACCTCAGCCAGATACATGATCACGCCATCAGGATAGCCAATGACAACTTCATGAACGAAAATGATTTCCGGACAATATACATCCTGTTCTGGCTTGGTGAAAAGTTCTATCCCAGTTATATAGGTCTGGATAACGTAACTTCATTCAGCGGTTACACCGGGATACATCTTTCACCTTCTCCCGAGGAAGGGGTAAATGGAACTGCATAACAGGATATCTGAAATTATAAGGTTCGGTAAAATGCCTGCCCTGGTTGTAAAGGCAGTGCTATCAATATTTCTTCTGGCTGCAGCCATTATTTTCTCATCGTACATAGGTGCAGTCACAATTTCTCCAATCGTCATATCCAGGATTTATCTTAGCCAGGTTCCATTTGCAGGATCCTACTTCAATTCCGGCTTCACGGTAATACAGTACAACATAATTGTTCTTATCAGGGAGCCGGAAATTCTCGGGGCAGTGTTCGTGGGAGCTGCCCTTGGCATGGGCGGGGCATCTGTACAGAGCGTATTCAAGAATCCAATAACTGAGCCGTACATAATCGGAATATCAAGCGGTGCCACTCTTGGTGCCATCATAGCCCTTGCCACAAACACGGATCTGTTCGGAGCATACAGCGTGCAGTTCCTGGCATTCATATGCTCACTGGCAGTGGTTATTGTGGTCTATATGGTATCCTTCAGGTCGGGAAAGGTCCCCCCAATATATCTGCTGCTCTCGGGCATTGCCATCTCACTGTTCATATCTGCTCTTGTGGGGCTTATGCTTTTCACCAGCAGGAAACTTCAGAACGAGGCATTTGCCTGGCTACTGGGATCACTGAGCGGGATCACCTGGGGAGAAATCACAATGGTTGCGTTGATTGTGGCCGCTTCCGGCATTGTGCTGACATTAATGTCGAGGGAACTTGATGCCCTGCAGATGGGTGAGGCTCATGCTCAGTCCATAGGTGTGTCCGTGGAAAAAACAAAACTGCTTGCGCTGGTTGTGACAACCATAGGTGTGTCTGCAGCTGTCTCCATAAGCGGCCTCATAGGATTCGTTGGGCTCATAATACCCCATGTTTCCAGGATAATTTATGGCGGGAGCAACAGGAAGGTTGTTCCTGCCTCAGCAATTCTTGGAGCTGTTTTCCTGCTTGTCTCTAATGACCTTGCGCGCACTGCAGTCCACGGAGAGGTCATTCCTGTTGGAATTGTGACAGGGATAATTGGGGTGCCGTTCTTCATGTATCTCCTGAATCGCATATCGAGAGGAAATTATGTATCTTGAAGCCAGAGGCCTTGTTTTCAACAGAGGAAAGTTCTCACTTCGGGATGTGTCTTTCAGAGCTGAAGAGGGAACAATCACTGGAATAGGCGGAAGAAATGGCTCAGGAAAATCAACGCTGCTCAGGGCCCTCTATGGCTTCCACCGAATCACGTCTGGTGATGTTATTGTTGGAGGCAAAAGCCTGACTGGAATGGCCACCAGGGAGATATCCAGAAGGATTTCCGTGGTGAGCCAGGAGGTCTCGGAACCTTTCAATTTCACTGTTGGGGAGATTGTTTCAATTTCCGGGTACAGCCTCACTAATGAGAAATCAGGTGTAAGGGATGTGCTTGAGTTATGCGGCATAGGAGACCTAGAAAACAGGCCATTCAACGAGATCAGTGGTGGCGAGAGGCGCCTTGCGCTCATCGCAGCGGCAATCTACCAGGATGCAGATATACTCCTCCTTGACGAACCAACAGCGTTCCTGGACGTGGACAAGGAGATCAGGGTTATTGACCTACTGAGAAAGCTCAGGGATTCAGGCAAGAACATAATCGTTGTACTTCATGATGTTAATCTCCTGTACAGAATCTGTGACAGGGTTGTCCTGATCCGGGATGGGAGGATAGTTGCATCTGGACCAAGAAATGATGTTATGACCCTTGAGAATCTTCATAAAACATATTCCGTTGAATTCACGATCCTGGAAGGTGAGGGGCCCTACAGGTTCGCTCCAAAGTATTTCAACGGTTCAGGATGATCCGCTTGCCATGGGGATGTTTCCATGTTCCACCAGGAAGCGGTCCATTATCTCATTTGGTGTTGTAACCCTGTTCTGGCTCTTGTCCACGATTGGCCTGTTGTTATACCAGTATATGAAAGCCTCAGGAGATTCAAATGTCCACCTGAACCTGTCATAATTCTGCCAGAGCCTTGAGAGTGCCAGGTGTATCCTGTTTCCGTGCTTATCCGGCGTAACCTCCTCGATGCCCTTTCTCTTCATGTAGTATTTCAGGTCTGTGGCACCATACAGTATGCTCAGCACCCCGCTTCTCAGGTGCATATGCTGAACTGTCATGTTTGTGCTGACAATGAACTGCCCCATGCTGTCAGCCAGCTTCTGCATTATCTCCTTGGTTATCTTGCGGGATTCCACCATTGAAAGTATCTTCTTGGTGGCCATATCCACGCAGACAACGGCATAAGGCGATTCCATGTTTGACTGGTGGTAATCCACATAGATGGTTGAAAGAGGCCTGTCTTCATACTTGTTTCTCTGTCCCGATGATTGTATAGCCTTGGATTTTATCATGTTCTTGTTTCTCATGAAGTTGTATATCTGGTAGTATGAGACATTCTTGCCCTTGCTTTTCATGAGATAGTATATTGTCCTGGAACCTATCTTGTAATTAACCCAGAGGTCCTCTATTTCCCTTGCCTCCTCAGCAGTCAGCGATGCAAATTTCTTCCTGTCTGAACCGCCATTGAGATCCTCCTTGAGGATCTGCTGCACCCGGCGTGGTGTAACATTGAACATCTTTGCCAGGTCGCTGACCTTGTATCCATTCTCCACACTCTTTACTATGAATCTCTTGTCATCTCCGCTCAACATGATATCAAGATTATATGTGCCCTTGATCTCATATTGGTTTTTTGCAGGATATGCTATATGAATCTGTGCACGTAAACGGTATGATGCTCTGTAGGCATGATGTCTGCTGTTTACAGCCACTGCGAAATAATTTCGTTCCCAGCGTTAGGCTGTTTATATACAAACATACCCATCTACATATGCTCATACAGCAGGCAAGAAAGAGGTTTAATGCAATATGTCACTAAAATATGATCTCGTCAGGGCGGGAAGGCTCCTGAAAAGGCAGTTCTCCTTTGACGAAGATGATAGAGCGGAAACCGGCATTGGGGTGCTTATAATATTCATAGCCCTTGTCCTTGTTGCTGCCGTGGCCGCATCAGTCCTCATCCATACTGCAGGTATTCTGCAGCAGAGGGCTGATTCCACGGGAACAACTACCATAAGGCAGGTCTCCACTGGTATAGTGGTTGATCAGATTCTGGGTTATGATGGAGCAACCCCTGCTGAAGCCGGAGGTGTGGAATATGTGGCAATTTTCCTCAGTGATAACACCGGGGGAAGTTCGGTGAATCTGGCAAATGTATCAGTTACTCTTACCATCAACGGCGTTACTGCCGTCCTGGTATACAACAGTTCCATATTTGCCAGCGTTGCCCAGAGTGGCACAGACAACCTGTTTGGCAATTCAGTCTGGCCGCTACTGAGTGCAACACACCATGATTCAACGAGTTATGGAGTGCTTGTGGAAAGCGATCCGGTGAACTCCCTTACGGCTAAATACCCTGTCCTGTCTCCCGGGGATACAGCTGCGGTCATATTTAATGTGACCAACACATTCGGCGCAAATATCACGCAGAATCAGGCCGTATCGGGACAAATTACTCCTGAA
Organism: Thermoplasmata archaeon; assembly: GCA_021811505.1. Next base: position 4,816 of record JAJZOM010000222.1, read on the forward strand.
CAGGGTGCGCCAGCCGTGATCGATTTCAATGCTCCGGATTCGTTCACAGCTCGCACCATCACGCTGCAGTAGACACCTCGCTGTCCCCCGCCCGGCCACGGTGGGGGCACACCTCTTTCATATTCCCAAATACATTTTTCGTAATTTTATATGATCTTACTCTGCATTTCTGCCAATTTTGAATCCTGGTTCTCGATTGTATAAGCATCACGGTCTTCTCTCCCTGTTTTCACAGAATCCCCGCCGCTTCAAAGGTTTCTGACAGAAACTCCATATGCTCGATTCCCACATGATTATATTGAACCATACCATTGATCAGTGGAAAGCAAAGGTGTTCTCAGTAAGGATTTCACTTTCATCCCCTCCCTTTCGGTTGTGGATTTCTCGCTAAATTTTGTTAAATATGTGAAAGCAATATTCATTTGTGTCATGGAAGAGTCTTAAGGAATCTCCTCTGGATTCGTCTGTTGTTTCCGCTGTTGGCGGCCTTATCATATTACTTGTTGGAATCATCGGACTTTACATACTGCTGAAGAATGGAACGTATTCCAGTAACAGCCTGCTGGAAGTTTCCCTTGGGACATTCTGGGGTCTGATGATATTGATATTCAGCACAACACTTTTCCTGGATCGTAGGAGGCACGTTATTTACGGTGCACTAATTATCATAATGGCCACTGCAAGCTGGTACGGGACGTCCGGTGGTCTTTTTGTGGGATTCCTGATCGCGCTCATTGGTGGTATCATGGGAATGGCATGGAGACCTCCGCGCCCTTCAAATACTGCCGGTGCAAATCCAAATCCAGGAAGATAGCCCCATTCTGACCGGGGCACTATTACGAGAAATTCATACTGAAGTTCAGGTAGAACGGAACTCCCACGGAGATGGAATACGACGTAACACCAAGGGCTTTTGCCACAGTTTCCAGTATTTTCTTGATCCTGGTTAGAAATGAGCTGATGATGGTGGTGATATGTGGGAGAGTCTTTGCAACACTGCTCATGAAGTTGAGGAAGCCCATCAGCTTGGAAAATGCCGCATCTGGAAGGCTGGCGAGATCCTTCTCGGCATCGCTTAATTTGGATTCTATGAGGCTCATCCAGCTTGCATCATCCACGTCGGCCAGCTCATCAATGTTGCTGTTGCCATCCCTCAGCCAGTCCTCCATAATGTCGATTATTCTTCTGTCCACGTCCATGCGATTCTCCTGCCTGAGAAGATCACCAGCAATGTGAATAAATTTTCTCCATGGCCCTGTTGCCATACGATGGGACATTTGAAACTGAATTGCTCAAATCCAGCTGGTTCTTTAAATACTGTAGATAACTGATCAAAAAGATCATGATCCGGGTTTAAATAAGTAAGTTAAATATCTAATTATGAAGCCTCTTCTCAAGGCAATAATAGTCATAATCATAGCCGTTGGAGTTGCTGTGCCCAGCGGATATATTGCCTACCGATCGTTTACAACATCAAACCCTTCCATGATCAATTTTGTACCTGAAAATTCCTCGGCAGTCATAAGGGCTGATTATAATGGAACGCCATTCTATGTGTTCAATTCTGGAAATAACACGGGAATAGTCATAAACATTGGAGTAAACCAGGTCTCAAGCGTTTTATCCGGTACCGGAACAAAAACTTCTGGGAATACATCAATTTCAGTTACGCCAACCTACCTGAAATCCTATGACGGATACAGGATATATTATCTTTCAAATATTTCAATATCCCTTAACAGTACGCTGGGCAACCTTTCCAGTATTCACGCATTGAACGCCATAAATCTCAGCAGTTTCATACACAATTACACAATTTACATAGCTGAACTTTCAGGCACCACGGTGTCCATTGGCACCCTGAGAAGTGTTGAGTACTCGATATCAGCAATGAGTGGCGGAAAGAGTTTCAGTGCAAAGGAATCCGCATATTTCAAACCTGGATCAAATGTCTCTGTATACCTGAACTATTCCAATGCTTATTTCCGGTCATTTACAGGAAACATTTTTTACAATTATTCAAGCTTCCAGATTGTGTTCAGCAACCACACCATTGCACAGAACGCTTTTAACGCCGTCCGCTTCATCACCAATGTGACTTCGGTATCCCTGAGCGGTACTGAGCTAAATGTTACCCTGTCCGTTGGGGTGAATTATTTTAATGGAAATCTTACAAGACTCCTTGGCACCGCACCTCTGAATCTTAATGGAAGGGACCTGTGAATTCATGACCGGGACTGCCAGAACACTCAGGGTAGCCACTGCATATTATTTCAGGAATTACTACAGATCAAAGAGTTTTTACCTGATGCTCATAATTGCCATCCTTGTTTCGGTGCTGCTCACATATTTTTCATTGAAGTACATCAACAAGCTTGACCTTATCATACCTAAAAGCCTCCTGTCAACACTCGGGAATTCTGGAAAGGAGGAAATATTTGGATATCTCTGGGCATTCGTGCTGCTTGACCTTCCCGTGTTTGCTTCTGTGTTTTTCGGATCAACAGCAATTTCGAGCGAGATAGAAAACAAGACTGCATTTCATATCTTCCCGCTTCCCATTGGAAGGGTCACTTTGCTGGTTTCCAAGTACCTAGCTGCCGTGGCTGTTACTTTCATAACAGTTTTGATCTACGTTGCATTCCAGGCCGCCGTTTTCGAGTACCTGTTCCCCGGCCCCCTTCTTCTTCCATTTTACCAGTCCCTGGGGCTTCTTCTCATATTCGTATTTTCCATAACAGCTTTCACGTTTCTCATCAGCAGCATTTTCAATAAGAATACATATGCATACATCACCGTTTTTCTAATTTATTTCCTGGTTTTCAATGCTTATGAGATAATAGTGGAATTTCTCTACAAGACCACACCATACTATCTCCTCAATGTGGCAGCAGATGCCATGGAAAAAGTTTACCTCAACATTTCAACAAATCCCTTTTCCACCTCATCATCCACATTCGCTCCGGCCACGGTGGGCACCCTGTACACTTCCATCGGAGTCATGGTTGCCTATGCCATAGTATCATTCGCAGCAGCCCTTATCATATTTGACAGAAAGGAGGTAAAATAATGCCATCGGTCCTGGTCGAAAACGTTACAAAGAATTATCGGGACACCAGGGCTCTCAATGAAGTAAGCCTCAACCTCCAGGAGCCGGGATGCATTGGAATACTGGGGCCTAATGGAGCTGGGAAAACCACCCTGCTGAAGATTCTCACAAACATAGTGAAACCCACTGAAGGTGTTGCTCTGCTAAATGGCATAAATGTTTCTGATGAACCTGAAAAGGCCCTCATGGATGTTGGTGCCCTTGTGGAGCAACCGGAGTTTTATCCCTACCTGACTGCCCTTGAGACGCTGAAATTTGTGGGCAGGGTTAAGGGTGTAACCGAGAAGAATCTCAATTCAGAAATACAGCGTGTTTCCCAGATGACAGGCATTGGAGAATACCTTGGAAGAAAGACTGGCAACTTTTCTCGAGGTATGAAACAGAGATTAAGCCTTGCCTGCGCCCTCATCAGTGATCCCCACATAATAATTCTCGACGAACCCACATTCGGCCTTGACCCCAAGGGAATGAAGGAGATGAGAGACCTTATAAAATCCCTGAATCAGAGCAAGGAAAGGATAATCATACTTAGCACTCACCTCATCTACGAGGCACAGGAGATATGCGACAGGGTGATTATCATCAACAGGGGCGAGATTGTCCATGATACCATCAATTCACCCTCGGAAAATATAATAGAAATAGAATTTGAGGATCCTGCGGGAAGGGTTTCACTGCCTGACCATATGGCGGACCAGACCTTCGTGGATGGGAAAAGCGCAATGTTCAGGCTAAGGTCAGGCACTTCAAATTCCGATGTGATCAACTATCTCTCAGCACAGGGGCTCAAAATTAGATGGGTGAAGCCACAGACCAATCTTGAGAATCTTTACATCACCCTAACGTCTTCATGATCTCCGATGGGAGAGTTATGCGAATCACTGGAAAACATTAATTCCTTTGATGAAATTAGTGACATATATTTAGAAGGTCGTATATTTAATGAGTAAGTTCAGGGGCATACTTATCAGATTGAGAGGGTTTCTTGGCGTTTTTTACCCCATGATCTTTGCTGCAAAGTACCTG
>JAJZOM010000048.1 GCA_021811505.1 Thermoplasmata archaeon
TTCGGACCCGGGTCGTCGGCTCGAAAGGCCGAAATGCTTGGCCGGACTACACCATCGGAGCAGAACACTCCGTAAACTCACATTCTTATATTTATCTTTGCCAGCGTGATGCAGGACGACGAATGAGAGGTTCCAGTCAGCTCTTAATCCTGTATCTTAAAATCGCACAGTATCCGCCGAAGCTGGAAACTATCTTTCCGTGATCGCCGGAGGAGCTTATTATATGTATTTTCGATGAATAAGAACCGGCAAGGTCCAGCAAAATTATGCCTTCCTCAGTTCTGAATTTCTCCTCTGAGATCATAAGGGTCTCTACAGCACCGAGTTCAAGCATCCTCTTTACCTCATCATACCCGTATGCTGCCTGTTCATCTGTTTTCAAATGTCTTAGAAAATCATTCACAAGTCGCGAATCACCTGACAGCCTGAAATTTTCAAGAATCTTGTCGGATTCTCCTGAATTCAGGAATTCCCACACAGCTCCTTCATCAGGCCTGCTGGCCGGAAAGCTGTAGATAGTGAATTTCAGCTGGTTTGCCTTCATGGTCATCACCATTTTTTCTCTGGTGAATCCAGGCCCGAGGACAATTATGCTAGACCCCTCCGGAATCATTCTTCTTGCAGAATCAGTAATTTCCTTGAGATATCTGTCTTCAGAATAGTCCGATGAATAATCTTTACCTGTCTTATGGGATTCTATTTTGCCAAGGTTCTGAATGCCATAACTCTTAAGCAGCAGCATGGAAGCTTCTTCATCGTCCAGAACAATGAAATAGTACCTATCAGAAAATTTGTTCTCCAGAGCCTCATCAAGAAGTTTGCGCTGTTCAGTGCTCCAAACAGATTTACTGAGCAGAAATGTTTCACCTGGGGTTAAGGCAAAGGACTGATGAAGCCCAATCAGGTCTTCGCTTCCGTGAACAATTTTTCCAAGAACTCTCAACGATCCGGAAAATTCCTGAAATTCCATGGACTCAACCTCAACAGTGAGTGTGACAGGCTTCCTTGAGGTTTCTTTGGAACGGGTCATATCCTGCTGTTTTTCAATTCTCCTCAGCGTGGTCATCTTAACCATGTCGCCAGGTGCAATTATATTCCTGAGATACCAGAGATCATCGTCAGAATCTATGTGCATCGATAAGAATTCAGAATCAGAACTATTCTCAAGAAGCCTCAAGGGACCGTCTCCGAAATTATATCTTTCAGGGTTTTCCTGATGGAATCAAAATGACTCCCTTCCCAGTACACTTTCCCACAGTTGCTGCAATGGAATACCCTGGTGTACTTTTCCCTTATTCCGTCCGGAACATCCCCCTTGAAAATCTCCATTGGAATTATCTCGAGTTCGGAATTGCAGAGTGGGCATCTGCTGAAAAAAAGTTCTTCTGACGGTTCGTGGTTGCCGATGAAGACCTTAATCTGATCGCGATAATCATCGGATTTTATGTAAAGAGAATCCTTGTACCTCTGCGAGAGTTCTCTGTCCCTTGTCAGGAGAATCAGGGAATTCTGTCTGCAGTAGCTCAGTATTTCTGTGTCCTTTTTATCCGGTGTGGCGTATTCCACGGAGAATCCCATCAATCTCAACCATCTTGTCAGCTTTCCAAGCATGCTGTCTGCAAAGAATTTCAATTTACTACTCCTTCCATAGTTTTGTGACGTAATTATTATTGCGAATTGAAGATGGCGGTTCTGCTATGAGGTTTATCTTATCATCTGGGCTATTGTAATCGCCGGGAGAAACGGAAACATAGTGGTACCTGCTCTCAGGAGAGCTTATCATGTTGATCATATGTGCGGGAGGAGTTGATGTTTCTCCGGGAGTATATGCTGATCCTATGCGTTCCTCACCAGCTGCAATTTCTCGATCGTCGCGGGAGGTGTGGTTGGATACAAAGTTACATGACAGAGGGTTTCCGGAATAACTATCCGATCCCTTTACCATTTTTTCCAAGCATTTCAAATTCTTCAGTCAAATTATAAAGTGGTTATATATAAAAAATTAGAATCATTTTCTTCTGTTGAAATAGAAGTACAATATGAACATCGCAGCAATAATGGCAACGATAATCCCAATGTTCCGGTACTCTGTGGCAAGGCCATGAACTTTTGGCGTCGACCACGAGAACCCTGGATAAGCTCCGGCATTCAGGGCTTCCAGGTTTGTGAGTTTGCCGCTGTTTCCGGAAACGAGAGACTCCAGATTGGCTGTCTTATTGAAGGCGAGAGTGAAATTATGTACATCTGGGAAGCCAATCTGGGACAATGCGTAGACCAGTTGCATACCGTATGGATTCAGTCCGGAATACGATAGATCAAACACTATCAGGTCCTGCGTGGCATTCTGGCTCCAGTTATATGTTACGTAGGTCTTGTTGTCTATTATGTCGTTGAAGAAATTCAACCACTCTGAGTCAGTGATTGTGTAATGTGATGACCCGCCGTTTATGTAATATGTAACAGAGGGAAGATTGAACGGGGCAGGATTGAGGGTAGGTCCACTGGCTGCTGAGGCAAACGGGCTTAAAGAAACCGCTAAGAAGGCAACGAGTGTAATGACAGCCAGGTACTGATTCTTGTTCATGTTGATCCGGTTCTTGCGTTATAGGTATTTTCCTATAAAATTTTTCAGTTTATTTTCCGGTGTTCCTCATTACGTATATCCTTCCATCAGGATCGCTCTTGAATTTTATTATTCCCTGATCATTCAGTCTGGATAGGGCTATTCTGAGGACTTTCAAATCGATTCTCTCACGCTTTGCCTCTGACATTATGCTCCGTTTTTCAGATCCTGCATTCTTAAGAATCAGTTCTTTTGCTAATTCCACATCCTTTATGCTCATGACTCTTCTGCGATAGATCAGGATACTGGCGAAGATCAGAATAAGTAACTCTGGAATGAATCCGGGTACGAAAATGTGATAACTCCTGACGATCTCAGTTGAGTGGTACTGCACGATGAGGGTAATGTTGTGGTACCCGGGCATTATAAATGTGAAAAAGCTGGGACTTCTGCTTGCTGTGTGCCCATCTACCAGCCAGGTTAAATTTACCGGCTTGAGGTTAACCCCGGAAATACCTGAGGAGAAGAACGAGATGCCCATGAACATGTCAAATCGCGGGTCAAGTCCACTTATATCGGAAAAATAGTAGTTGCTGAACCTTACTGTTGAACTTACATTTCTGTTGCCGCTCTTGTCTACCGCAGAAACTGTAACGTTGAAGTTGCCGTCGCGGGTGAGGTTCAATATAAACGATCCATTGGAATACAGTGTGCCTGCGTCTACCGTTTTATTGTTCAGACTGACCTGAATCCTTGAGATCGGAATCTGATCTACGATGGAGTAGTCAACGATCGCATAGTGCGTCCAAATGAGTGTATTGTTCTCCGCAGACACCATTATCTCCGGCCTAGAGTCTGAATAATATACTCTCACCACTGATGTATTGCTGTTCCCCCAGGTGGATGTTGCGGTCACTCGCAAGGTATTATTGAACCCAGGAAGGCTGAGGTTCTCACTGGATTTGAGTATCATTCCGGAAAAACTGGTTCCGTTTCCGGATATCGTGTAGTTATAGGATATATTCGGGAGAAGCCTGATAATGAGCGGGAAGTAGCTTGAATTTGTGTATGAAGTCCCGTTTAATATTGGGTTCACGGGTATTGAGTTATTCAGGTCAATGTAAAAAATCTCAGAGGTTCTCTCCCCGCTCAGATCTACTGCAGTAACGTTCACTAGGTAGATTCCATTCCCCTGTAGATTGAAATCAGCGGGATCAATTACAAAACTCCCGAAGTTCCCTGCAGATGAAAATGTCTCTTCTCCTCCTCCAGGAGAAGTAACGTTCAGAAATAACGATGAAGTAACGTTGGAGGTCACGTTGATCTGCATTCGATCGAGGTTCGAATTTCCGTAGAATGAATAAAAGTAACCAGTTGTTCTGTTTATGCTGATTTCCGGGGAATAGTTCTCAACTGTCACATATTCATTGCCTATGGAGGTAAAATTTCCATCGAGGAGTGTGGCATTGAGGAATATCCGGTAAAAGCCGTCAGGCAAATCCAGCAACGAAAAGTTCTGTGAAGTATTGTAGACCAGGTGATGTCCGCTTGAAACGATAGTCAGGCAGTAATGGCTATGATATTCCACCGGTTTCCAGCTGAAGTTGAATTTGTTGAAAGGCAGGTATGAATTGTTTTTAATATTTGCAGAAAAATTCATTATTTCATTAGGGACGACATTGTATTCGAATCTATACATCCTCAAAATACCAAACTGGTCCTTCAGATCAAGGGTGAGATTCAGGACACTTGTGTTGGTGTTGGCAGTGAAATTATATGCGTTTCCTGTAAATGAATAGTTGAAAAAACCAGATGATATGTTGGAATATAACTGGCCGGAGATGTTGCTTATGGATACACTGAATAACTGATCTTGAGATATATAGGACATATTTCCAGGGTCAATTTTAATCTCGGGTTTGTAGTTGTCAACATGCACCTTCTTTACCAACGAAAGTGAGTAACCTGCGTCGTTAGTGGCATTGAGATAGAGGAGACTTGTTCCGTTTCCTATTTCTGTGCTTGAGAAATTCAGGTAACCATTCGAAGGGGTGAGGGTCAAATTTCCCACATGCGAGTTTTCAGTGCAATTCAGTCCGGAGGAAACGCTGTAACTGAAGGAGACGTTTCCGGTCAATACTGAAGGGCCGCTCAGGCTCCCGTTGATTGAGTATCCGGAGAACGGGAATTTCCCGGTAAAGAATATCGACAAATAACTGCCGTTCGCAAGGAATCCGAATGAAAGATTTCCCGTAAAATAAGCATATGCGGTTGTTCCAGGCAAATTTGTATTATGCGTTATGTTTCCGGAGACAACTTCCATGGTGCTTCCGGATGAAATTACGCTTAAACCAGTTTCGGACCACAGGGGAGCTGTTGAAGTCACCTGGACGGCAACCGGAGAATAAATGATGTTTTCAAAGAGATATTCGCCAGGAATATTATTCCCCGGATGAATTTCCGAGCTGAAACAACCGGAAAGATTTGACGAAGCCGTTAGGACAGTGGAAGTATCAAACATCTGTGCGTTGTACAAGTTACTATTTTCTGACAGGGAACCACTGGAATTGAGGCTGTAGTTTGATATTTCCATGGAACTTGAGTTCATGGCCATGAGAATAATGTGCTGATTCTGGACGGACGACAGGATCACTTTCTGATCGAAGTTCGAAGAAATGTTTGCCCATCGGCTGGTACTGCTGGTCGTATTATAAATCCAGACTTTTCCGCTCTCATTAATCAGGAAAAAATTCATGTCGAGGACAGTGAGCTTCGGGGAGTCTATTTTAATCGGTCCAAAGTCGTATTTAACAACTGAGAGGGAAGTGGTGTTTATCATGAACAAATTGGAATTATCCTGAAATGAAACGAAGAAGTATGCGTATTTCCCGTCAGAATAAGAAGCGGCCCAGTCTGCATTTCCCGAAATATTTTTCAGAATCAGTGTGGTATTGTTATAGTAGTTGAAGAGATAAATTCCAGGCATATTCCCGTTCTCCATGAATATGATGCTGTTCAGTTTCCAGTCAGCAACAGGATAAGCTCCGAAGGTGCGATTTCCTGTCACGTTACTGTGTACGTTGAATTTCTGCACATTGTACGCAATGGACGATCCCGTTCTGAGGCTTCCGAATCCAGGCGTGCCATGCGACAGATAAATGTTGTAGATTGTTGCATTTGAGAAACCGCCCCCAATGACTGCCTGGAGGGAACCATTCGCGAAGGTGCCGTTCAGATTTATCGCATACGGGAGACTCGATGTGGTGTTCCATCCTCCCGCGATTCCAAAATATCCTGTTTTCCCGGTGTCGGGTATTGAAAGCTGAAGCGTGTAAAAAGAAGAGATAGCAGGGGGACTGCCGAGATAGTACGAATCCGTTCCGTTTACATATGCTGTTGAGGAGTGGTACAGAGGACCAAATACAAAATTCAGCAGTCTGCTGTTGTTCTGTTCAAATATCATATTGTCCCATGTCAGTCCATAACTATTCTTGTAATTCCAGGAAAACGTGATCTTCAATGTGAAATTGGACGGGACACTCATGTTCATGGTTACAAAACTGTTCTTGCTCGTTGTTGTAGGCTGTGTGGATATCTGGAAACCATTTCCTATTGAGGTTTTGTTAATTCTGGCATAAGAGTTGGAATTCATGGATGATTCAAAGGTGATCCAGCTCTTGTTCGAAGGAAACGTGCCGGGAGAAAGGCTGGAGAAGTTATAGTCCGATATTGGGGATCCCTGTGGAATTGTTGACCCGTAACTCATGAAAGGGGTTATTCCCGATAGTATAATTATAACAATTAATACCAAAATGCTAATTACTTTCATAAATTAATTAACTTCCCTGATCACCGGAAGCATAAAAAATATTTTCCCGAGATTGAAGTTCAATCATTATATTCATCCTGGGAATTTGCATACGATATGATCAAAGTCGGCATAAACGGTTATGGAACTATAGGAAGACGGGTTGCCCAGGCAATCATGCTGCAAAAGGACATGACGGTAACCGGTATTGTCAAAACAAAGCCGGATTATGTGGCACGCTTTGCAAGCCATAATTTCAAGCTGTTCTCTCCCGATGACAAATCAAGGAAGCAGTTGGAGGAAGGAGGGTTGAGAGTGTCGGGAACACTTGAGAATCTTATAGACGATTCCGATATAATTGTTGACGCTACACCCGAAGGAATCGGGGCGAAAAACCTGCCGGCTTACAAAAAAGCCGGAATAAAAGCCACTTTTCAGGGTGGCGAAGAACCATCTGTTGCAGAAGCAAGCTTTAATGCTTACGCCAACTTCGAAGAATCTGCCGGGAAAAACTACGTCAGGGTTGTATCCTGCAATACGACAGGCCTTGCCAGGACGCTCTCTTCAATAAAGAGTGCCTACGGCATAAAACATGTGAACGCCACGTTAATACGAAGGGCAACAGATCCAAATGACAGCAAGAAGGGACCCATAAATGCGGTGGAACCGGGATTGAAATTCCCGTCACACCATGCCCCTGATTTGAGGACCGTGCTTGGAGATGTAGACATTGACACTGTTGCGGTCAAGGTACCCACAACACTGATGCATGTGCACGTTATCCAGGTTGATCTTTTAAAAGAAACCAGCATTGATCACGTGCTTGAAAATTTCCTCAGGTATCAGAGGATACTCCTGATTTCCGGAAAGGATGGAATGAGTTCCACGGCGCAGATAATGGACTTTGCGAGAGAGAGAAGCAGAAACAGGTCAGATCTTTATGAAGTTGCAGTATGGAGAGAAAGCGTAAACTTAAAAGGCATGAAGCTCAATTACATACAGGCAGTTCATCAGGAGAGTGACGTGGTACCGGAGAATGTGGATGCCATCAGGGCTATGTTCGAGACCATGGACAGGGAAAAGTCCTTGTCTGCTACTGATATGACGCTAAATATTGGAAATAAGGTGTTCTAATGGCAGGTAAAACTGTAGAAAAAGAAGAGAAGAAAATGACTATTGAAGATTTACCGGGAGTCGGAGAAGCAACTGCCGAAAAGCTCAGGGAAAATGGTTATGACGACATAATGACCATTGCCGTTGCATCCCCCAAGGCTCTGTCAGATGTTGCCGGAATAGCGGAAGGTTCGGCTACAAAGATCATAGCGGCAGCAAGGAAATCTGCCGATATAGGTAATTTTGAGACGGGAGAGGAGATACTTGAGAGAAGGAAAGGGGTATCCAAGCTTACAAGCGGCAGCAAGAACCTGGACAATCTTCTTGGAGGTGGATTCGAGACCCAGTCCATAACAGAATTTTTTGGAGAATTCGGCTCAGGGAAAACCCAGATTATGCACCAGGTCGCAGTAAACGCCACAATGCCCCTGGAGACCGGCGGTTTTGATTGCGATGTCCTGATAATAGATACTGAGAATACTTTCAGGCCGGAGAGGATTATACAGATGTCTAAAGCAAAAGGCCTTGATCCTGAGGTCGTCCTGAAAAGAATACATGTAGCTAGAGCATACAACTCTCATCACCAGATTTTGCTGGCAGAAAGAGCGTCGGAACTGGCCAAGGAATTTCCAATCAGGCTGCTAATCGTGGACTCACTGACCTCTCATTTCCGTTCAGAATACATGGGACGGGGTGCCCTATCGGAAAGGCAGCAGCTGCTCAACAGGCACATGCATGAACTCCTCAAGTTCTCAACAATCTACAATGCGGTCATAGCGGTGACAAACCAGGTTTCCGCGCGCCCGGACGTTTTCTTCGGTGACCCCACGGCACCAATAGGAGGAAATATTGTCGGCCATACAGCAACCTTCAGGATTTATCTCAGGAAGAGCAAGGGCGGAAAGAGAATAGCGAGACTCATCGACTCACCGTATCTCCCGGAAGGAGAGACCGTTATCCAGGTTTCAGAAGACGGAATAACCGACGGAGTCTGATGCGCCAGCAGGTTGAAAGATGTGGAGCTATATTAAGGAGAATTTCAGGAAATACCCGTCGCAGATGAAGGTTCTGAAGAAATTCATCTCTGTCGGGTTATCGGTGAAAAAGGACAACGAAGGCAATCCCAGGGTTTACTGCAGCGATATAGAAGTAAAGGCATCATCGATCGCCGTTGCACTTGATGTTGACAGGCGTGCGGTTCTCGATGTTCTTGGAAAAATAATCACTGATCCTGAACTTTCAAGATTCTTCGCTGAACTCGAACCTGTTCCTGATTTCGGAAAAGTCAGTACCAGATTGGGACTCGGAGTTCTTCAGATAGTGGCCACGTCTGCTTCAAAGCCCGGCATTATATCCGGAGTATCCCAGATAATTTCAAGGGAGAACATCAGCATAAGACAGGTTATCGTAGATGATCCGGAACTGGTCGACAACCCCAAGGCCACAATAGTCA
>JAJZOM010000014.1 GCA_021811505.1 Thermoplasmata archaeon
TATTTTGTAAATAATGGCAGGAACCATAGTCAAAATGGATAAAGGCGGGAGAATTCACATTCCCTCTTCACTTAAGGATGATCTGGGGCCAAGGTTTATTATCTCGAGACTTGGGGACAAGCTGATTCTTACAAGTATCCCAGAGGACCCAGTTAAAGACCTTGAAGAAATTGGCAGAAGAATACCTGATAAAACATTAAAAGAATTGAGGAAGGAAATTCTGGAAGAGGCGTATAATGACATACGCTGACACTGATTTCTTCTTGGCACTGCTGAAACCAACTGATTGGCTCAAAGAAAATGCTGGAAGAATAATGAAAGAAGAGCAGGGGAAAATATACACTTCGGAGGCAACATACATTGAACTGATGCTCCTAGCTAAAAGATACGGACTTGATCCAGTGCGATTTACAATTGATGTGATGGCAATATGCAACGAAAAAAATGGTGAGTATCAAGCAGCAGCTGAACTGATAACACAGGGTGTGGGAGTCTTTGATTCCTTTCATGCAGTTCACTCTAATGGGAAAATAATAAGCTCCGACAAAATTTACAGGAAAATAGGCCTTAAACAAATTGATTTGTCTGTTGGAAAACCAGATAAACAGTGATTGCCCTAGATTGCCTTGATCAAGCCTTCAATAAATTTGTCCGCTGAACTTTATGTGAGATTATTTAAGATCAGGCAGACAAAAAACAAACCCCGTGAAATTGTGTTCAATCTGGTCACGAAGAATAGTTTACCTGCCAAAGGAATGAGCTCAACAGACAGAAATTCGAGAGCCAAACCATATTGCAATGCCGCCTATCCTTTAACGGTGTACTGCATTAGGAGGTTCTCAGCAAGGAAGATTGAAAATGCAGCATGATTCCCCTTGTCTCCCTCTTCAATCGTATCGTAATACCTTTCCTTTATGGAAGATTCAATGATTACCGGCGGCAGCCTGTTCCTGAGGAGAACCCAGTTAAGTATGAGTCTAGCGGTGCGTCCGTTTCCATCGGTGAATGGATGTATGTTCACCATTCTGTTGTGCAGATATGCTGCGAGTTCGACCGGATGCAAGCTGGCCTTTAACTGGCGGTATTCAAGGATTAGTTTTTTTACCAGGAGTGGGATCTCTTCCGTCCCTGGCGGCAAATGATCCGAACCTGCAATCAAAACATCACCGTCCCTGAAATCGCCCTGTATCCTGCAGAGTGTATTCTTTGTAACCTCGAGCTGAATCTTCTTCAGGAATGAAATGGTAAGCCCTCCCCTATGGGTGCTGACATATTGCCATGCATCAGCCGAGTTCAACGCCTCTATCACGTCGTTCACGCTCGCCCCTTCAGGTGTCACCCTGTCAACCAGCAAGAGGGCCGTTTGCCTGAGGCTCATCCTGCTTCCCTCTATGGCGTTGGTGTTGTAGGTATATCTGACCAAGAAGTCTTTCGGCTGGATTGATTCAGGGCTTTTGTTGTATATTATGCTGGTCGCCATCAAATCGTCTATTCTTTCCAAGGTAGATTTTGGAAGCCATTTAGATTGAAATTTTTCTGCCAATGCCTTTTTTTCGAGAGACAACATATGGTTCCTGAGTACTTCATTTTTAGGAATGGCCCTTCCGAGGAAGATTCTGTATTTCTTAACTTCTGTAGGACTTATTCTGACATTCTTGACAAGGTAGTAGTACTCATAATTTCCATGGCGTTGCTTTTCAACGAATGACATTGTATGACCACAATATCAGATTATATTATAAATGTAGTCATAATGTCTACACAATTAATTCGACTAACGATTGTAGTCATAATAAGTTGCAAGGCAATGCTTATCAGAGTTCAACTGAAATACTCATCGAGACTTTTACAACAAAGGGAATTCGACTCCGAATCGATCAGGTTCGGGAAGATATCCATACTCTCCAATGTAAGGGATGACCCTGAGCAGATATACAATTTCTACAAGCAGCGTGAAGAGATAGAACAGGCATTCGATGCCATGAAGAACGAGCTTGAGAATGACAAATCGTATCTCAGCGATGAGGATTCGCTCAGGGGATATTTCTTCATATCTTTCCTTTCCCTTTATCTGTATTACAGCATATTTGTGCTGATCAGGGCTGCTGATCTCACCAATAAATTGTCAGTGAAAGACGTGCTGCTGAAATTCTCAAAGGTGTACAAAATAGTCAGGGGAAACAGGGAAACATGGAAACATTGAGCGAAATACCTTCAGGTGTTGAAAAGATAGACAAGATGCTCGGAACCAATATATTCCCTAAAAGATTGCGGAGTTAAGGTTATAAATCCTAATTTATTTATTTAATTGGAGGAGCAAAATATGGTAAGCAAGATTTGGAGTAGAGTCAGACACATGGGCAGACGGAAATTGGCCGTAGTAATAGGTGGAACACTGGCCATACTAATTTTCGCACCCATTTATCCTGCGATTCTACCTTCAGGCGCATATGTTACATCCGTAAATGGCTTCGCCTCACTTTCATTCCTTTTATCAAAGCAGGGCTTTGTCATAATGGGTGGGCACATATATTGGGGCATTCCACCCTTTCCATAAATTTAAACCTACATTTTTTTCACCTCCTCCTTTGTTAGGATGTAAGTTTTAGGTATACGGTAAACAGACCGTGCCGTTACGTAGAAATCAGCAATCACATCATTTTCATTTTTAAATATCCATGGTCGTCCTTTTTCAGTGTACCCTTTTACCTGAACCTGAATTGGCAGAGGTTTTTCACCGTTTTTGCTATAAGCTAAAATGTCTATTCCCTTTGCATTTCGTGAGGTAGGCAACACGTTCCAACCTCTTCTGGAAAGCACGTAGCAAACGAAAAATAACCCAATATTTCCAGTGATCTGTTTATCCTTGAACTTTAGCTTATCCACAAATACTCATAATGTTGCACCTATAATAATTAACTAACACCTGAAAGATCGAAAAAGGAGGATTTTAAGTGCAAAGCCGTGCGGCGATGTGTGAACGCATCGGGTGGATTCTAACCATGGGAAGAGAGCCACTGGAGGGTTTCGATCCCCCGACCTGCTGATTACAAATCAGCTGCTCTACCAGCTGAGCTACAGTGGCGGCCTTCTGTGATAGGAATTAAACAGATAAAGTTTTCATGGCAATATGTCTGATACGCATAGTCTGATGATTGTGAAGATAAGCAGACATTCACCTCTTTCTTTACAAATAGGTTATAAAGGTCACTCATTTATATGCCCTGAAGATGGAAAACGCAGATGTTTTGATGGCGATACCTCCATCAGGAAAGCTGGTTCTCAGAGTAATCAGGGAAAGAAAAATAGCCAGGTTGCAGGAACTTCGCCAGGAGACAATGCTTCCTCAGAGGACTCTGCTTTATGCAATAAAGATTCTCAGGGAACTCGGCCTCATTGAAACACAGGTATGCATGAACGATGCCAGGCGTAGATTCTACTGTGTAAAACTGAAATGATAACTGTTCGGTAAACAACAATAATTAATAATGCACAAAAATGTCTCTCCATGGATCAGGTCCATGGGCTGAAGCAGATTCTCGGCGCCAATCTTTTAACAAGCAGGGAACAGAAAATACCGTTCCAGACGGATGCATCATATTTTCAGGGTCAGGAACCTCTCGCAGTGGCACTGCCAGAGAATGTGAAACAGGTCAGCGAGGTCATAAAGTTCTGTCAGGAACATTCTATTCCCGTAGTTGTCAGGGGTGGAGGCACGGCGTTAACCGGTTCTTCGATTCCATTCAAGGATTTCATTGTGCTCAGTATGGCGAAGTTCGACAAAATAATCGAAGTGAAGCCTGAAGACAGGTACGCTATAGTCGAGCCCGGTGTTAAACTTGATGCACTGAATCAATATCTAGCAAACTTCGGGCACTTCTATCCTCCGGATCCTGCCAGTTCCATGGCTGCTTCTGTGGGTGGTTCTATCTCCACAAATGCCGGAGGCCTGAGAGCATCCCTGTACGGCACAACAAGAAATTGGGTCCTCGGCCTGGAGGTTGTGCTCCCGAACGGGGAAATAGCCAAGGTGGGGGGCAAAGTACTGAAGAGAACTGCCGGATATGACCTCACATCTATGTTTGTTGGAGCAGAGGGGACCCTCGGAGTAGTCACGAAGGCAATACTGAAAATCTGGCCATTGCCTGAATCCAAGGGAAGAATACTCGCTTATTACGATACCATAGACAAGGTGGGGAAAGCCATTTCAAAACTTAAGGGGAAAGGAATCACACCCTTAATCGCGGAATTCCTGGACAGAATCAGCATGGATTCACTCAGTAAAACGAGGGGACTTAAATTTCCGGATGGAGTGGATTACATGCTTATTGTGGATTTATCATCAACAAGGGAGAGCATAGACAGGGAACTCTCAGATGCTGCCGAAGTGCTCAAGGAATTTGGGCCTGTAAGCATAAAAATCACCACAGATCCTTCAGAAATGGATCGGATATACGAGGCAAGAAAAGGTGCCTATTCCTCTCTTCTCAGCGAAAGAGAGAGCAACAGCGAAAGAGTGGTCATCGGAGACATAGTTGTTCCGGCTTCAGAGTTATCAGCTGCCCTGAAGGAAAGCGAGGAAAAGGTAAAGGAGCACCACCTGAAGGTTGCTCTTTTCGGCCACATATCGGATGGAAACATACACGCCAACATATATGCGGACCTGGACAACAGGGAACACATGGAACGCATTGACAGATTCCAGATCGATTTCGGGAAAATTGCCATTAAACACGGAGGCAGTGTCTCAGCGGAACATGGCATTGGGATAGAGAAGAAGGAACTTCTGGAAATGGAGCTGGAGGAAACCGGCAGTCAGTACACGATGGAAATAATGAAGACCATCCGGAAAGCATTCGATCCCAACGGCATAATGAACAGAGGTAAGATGTTTGACTGAAAGTCTCCTGCAAAAGCTGGAAGCTGAGGTGGGGAAATGCATCAGCTGCGGTTTCTGTGAAAGCGTGTGTCCTACCTTATCCCCCGCAGGCTATGACCTGTGGAAAGGAGCAAGAGGCCGGGTTCTCGTCGGGAAGGAACTTGCAAGGGATCTGCGATCGGGAAGCAATGAGATCCTTCACGTTTCAGACAGCTTTTACTCATGCCTTGACTGTTATGCCTGCCTGTATGTATGTCCTGCCGGCGTAAATGCAGGTATCGTAAGCCACACATCCAGAGAGATAATCGCGTCGGGAATGCTTCCTGAAAACGAGAATCCCGTAGCGAAGATGATTGTATCAACCACAATGAAGTACCTGAATCCTCTCGGAATCAGGGAAAAAGCGTCAAGATGGGCGGAAGGACTGAACTTCAATGAGAACTCTCCTGACCTGCTCTATACGGGAAACATGTTTCAGCTCATGCCGTACACAAAGAGCCTCAACTCCTTGAGAAACCTGATGGGCAGGAGAATGTCCAAATTCATGGCAGGCCTTGTGGGCAAGCATCCTTCACTCATAGGGTTCATCGGCAACAGGAGAGACAGGGATCTTGATGCCCGTATGTCGCAGTCCCTGAGGAACATAGTTGAACTCCTGGAATCTTCCGGACTGGATGTAAAATACCTCGGAAACAGCGAACCATATCCGGGGACCTTTATCTATGATCTCGGATACGCGGATCAATTCAGGATATATGCGGAGAAAGTTACGAAAATATTGAAGGATAGCGGAGCAAAGAGAATCATAACCATCGATCCCCATACATATGACCTGCTGAAGAATACATATCCTAAATTCGTCAGGAACTTCGATTTCGAGGTGGTTCACTATATCGATCTGATTAAGGATCTTGATTTCGGGAAATCCGGGGAAAAAGTAACTTTCCATGAACCATGCCACCTCGTCCTGAGGGAAAGTCCATACGATTCTCCAATGGATCTCATTAGACAGACATCGGAAGTGGTTCTTCCGGCCAGGAGCGGAAGGAAAACGAGGTGTTGTGGAGGACCAAACGAATTGCTCTTCCCGGAGCTTTCGGAAAAGGTATCGGAACAGAGGTATGGCGAACTCAGGGAAACAGGTGCTTCAAGGGTGGTAACCGCATGCCCGATATGTTTCACGAATCTCGCGAAGGATGAAAAAACAATAGAAATAAGTGACTTCCTGATTGAAAAATTGAGGAAGTGATTATCTTCCTTTATAATCCGGTTTCCTCTTCTGGAGAAAAGCCGATATTCCTTCCTTGAGGTCCTCGGTGCCGTAGAGAAGCCCCATCGCCATTGTCTCCATCTCCAGGCCGTTATCTGCAGGCACGTCGCTTCCTTTGTTGATCAGGCGTTTGGCTATAGCCGCTGATATTGGAGCAACTCTTGTTGCAAGATCTTCGGCAAACGATCTGGTTTCATCATCTATCCTGTCTGCCGCATACAATTTTGATACAAGCCCTATTTCACTGGCAAATTTTCCGTCGAATCTCTCACCGGTGAGTATCAGGAAAGTTGCCCTTGACATTCCAAGGAGCTTGGAAAGCCTCTGGCTGCCGCCCCATCCCGGTATAAGCCCCAGTGTAACCTCGGGGAAACCTATTTTGGCATCAGGGGTGGAAACCCTCATGTCACACCATATGGACAGCTCGAAACCTCCGCCCAGAACATAGCCCTTCATCTCGGCGATGGTAATCTTCGGGATCTCCGAAAGCATACGGAACGTCCTCTCGCCCAGTCTTGCATTCTCAGCAAAATCCATCGGTCCGCTGAAAAACTGGGTGAGCTGGGCACCAGCCGAAAAGTTTTCGCCGGATCCCCTGACCACAATCACATTGATCTCCTTACTGTTCCAGAGTTCAGTCAGGTTCTTTTCAAGCCCCTTCAGGACATCATAGCTGATCAGGTTATTCCTAGTGTTGGATATAGTCAGATATGCTACTTTCTTATCCTGATCCATTGACAGGGAAACCGGGGAAGTCCCATCTTTCTGCACAGGTTCCTTTTTCTCAGCAGTTCCTGCCTGGGGTTCAGCGGTCTTATGCCTTCCAGCAAGTAATTCCCTCAACTTTCCCTCCTGGATTGACCTGGCAGGATAGAAAATTCTGGTGTCAAACTTTTCACTGAGTTTTTCCAGCTTCTTCTTGATCTCAGCGTTGGTCAGGCCCTCAGCGACCGAGATCGGGCCAAACGGCCTGTTCATTCCCAGCTTCACGCCCGTTTCTATGTCCGACGGCTCCGCAATTCCCTCTTCAATGATTTTCGCGGCCTCGTTTATCTCCACCACGAGAACATCCATCAGATCAATGACAGATGACGGCTTCGCATCCGGTATCTTTGCATGACCGTTCTCCCAGACATAAATGCCCTTTCCCGTCTTGGATCCAAGATTCTTTGCCTCAACGAAACTGTCAAAAAATCTGCATTTTCCATATTCAGGGTCAATGGTTTCGGAGTAGTACCTGAGGGAGTGTACCACAGTGTCGATTCCCACATAGTCTATCAGTTCATAAGGCCCCATTGGCAGGCCCTGCGATTTCCCGAACGCATCTATTTCCTCAGGCTTCGCCATTTTCTTATCCATAATGAGGCAGAACAGCAGGCTTTCCGGAGCATTTATCCTGTTTACCACGAATCCAGGGCTGTCCTTGAGTACCCTGATCGGCGTTTTTCCTATGATCTTCGTGAACTCAAAGAGGCTGTCGAAAGTTTCCTGTGAGGTCTTTTCAGATTTTATTACCTCTACCAGTTTCATTACCACTGGAGGATTGAAAAAGTGCATTCCAAGAAAACGATCCGGGTTGACAACGTCCTTAGCAAGCGTAGTTATCCTTATGTTTGAAGTATTGGAAGCAATGATGGCGTCTTTCCTGCAATTGCCCGAAATCTGCTTCATCAGTGAGATTTTGAGATCAGGTATTTCCGGAACGGCCTCGATTATGAGGTCCGCATCCTTTACGCTTTCCTTAAGGTCGCTGCTGAAAGCTATTCTTCCAAGCACCTCGGAAGCTTTTTCCGGAGATATCCTCCCGGATTTCTTCATCTTTTCCAGGCTTGTGCCAATTCCGCTTTCTGCTTTTTTCAGGGCCTCCGGAAACGCATCCTCAAGGATAACAGGAATTCCGGAAAGCGCAACAACTTCAGCTATGCCATGTCCCATTATGCCTGCGCCAATTACCGTAACCCGTCTTATGTCCAAGACGTCACTTCCTTATCTTGGAAATGATGCTTGTGAGTTTCTGGGCGCTGAAAACGTCTCCTGAAACCTTTAACTGGCCCTGCATAAACGCCTTGATGGCATCGGTCTTTCCGCTGAAAACGTCGGAAAGTACCTGGTCGGTGGCAGACACGGTTGCACCGGCTCCGGGCAATTCTCCTTCCTTGAGGTTCATCCTGCCGTCTTTTATGTCCACATAATATGGGGAACTGTCCGAAGGCTTGATCTGGAAAGACTTGTTGAATCCTGCAAGCTCATTCTTCAGGGCAGCGATGTTTCCCGCCATGTCCACAATCTCTTTCACAACATTGAAAGAACTCATAAATGTATAACAGTGAAATCGTAGAATAAGTTTACTGCTAAAAAGAAGAGTAATGGGAATTCTGATTATGAATGGCTGTAGGCTTCAAGTACATATTCTGCAAACTGGTCATCGGGGTATGCACCAACGAACTGAACCTCGCCGTTTATGACTATGTGGGGAACCGATGAGACTCCAGCTTCTTCAGAATCTTTTTCGAACTCCAGGGACTCAACCATCTCTCCGGTTATATTGTCGTTCAATATTGCAAATTTATGCGCTGTCACGACTGCTTTCGGGCAATAGGGGCATGTCGGCGTGACAAAGACCTTTATGGTCACGGGCTTGTCTATCTTCTTGATCATTTCCACGGCCTTGGATGAAACTTCCACTTCCCACTTGGAAACGTTCTTCAGATCATCGATGAGCGATCCAAATTCATAGCCAGACGGCAGTCCTGTGTATTTTATCCTGCCATCCCTGACTCCATGT
>JAJZOM010000006.1 GCA_021811505.1 Thermoplasmata archaeon
ACTGACGTGGCAATTCGCGGGGCATATATCACAAGTAATCTAAACTCGTATCCCGAGCGCCCCGCCCCCCCATCTACATTCTGCCCGCCCATAGACTTTCCAATTCCCCTCACCATACATTAAATAAGCATTATTAAGAGGTTACGCGGTTTCAGGAGATTGCTATGCAGATGCCGGATACAATTTGTTTTCAGTACGCCTTTTTTTCACCCTTAAACTATGAATACTCGAATTAACTGATTATATAATGGCTCTCTTAAAACCTGTGGTCGGAAGGAGCATTATAAGAAGATTCAAAGGGGGATCGAAAACAAAGCTCCCCCTGATTGCAGGACACAAGCTTCTTTACAGTTGCAATCTCAGATGTAAGATGTGCCCCTTCTGGAGACGCGAGGATGAGGAACTTCTATCACTTGAATACGAGGTGAAGATAATGGATTCCCTTAAGTCCGCCGGAGTTTCATTCATGGGTTATGAGGGCGGGGAACCACTTCTCAGAAATGACATTGGGGAGATACTGGAAGAATCCTATCGCAGGTTTCATACATCAATGGTCACAAACGGATGGCTCCTTAAAACTAAAATCAAGGATATAGAGGAAAATCTGAATTATCTCTTTGTCTCGCTAGACGGGATCGGAGATGTGCATGACAAACTGAGGGGAATTTCTGGATCATTCAGGAGGGCCGTGGAAGGGATTGAAGCTGCAAAGGATAGAATCCCGATGTCAATAAGTTCCACCATTACGAAGGATAACATGGATCAGGCAGAGGACCTTGTAAGACTCGCGCTGAAGCTTGGTGTGAGTATAAATTTCCAGATAGCGTACGATTATTCAACAGCCGAACAGATGTCACCTGAGCAGAACAAACTCAAACATACCATAGAGATGCTAAGAAATTTCAAGGATGCCGGTTACCCCATTCTCAATACAAGGGAATATTTTGACGCGATCATAAATTCCTGGTTCCAAGGAGAAAAGTGGACATGCAAACCGTGGTTGACCATCAATGTTGATCCAACTGGTGGAATTGTCCAGCCCTGCTATGTTCTAAATGAATACAACGGATCGGTGAAAGTGTGGGATGTTGATATCAGGAAACTTTGGAACAGCACAAATTGGGAAATATATGAATCATGCAACAAATGTGCACTCGCCTGCTATCTTGAGCCCTCGCTTTTTTCCTGGCATAAATTCTCAATGGTCAGGGAGAGAATACTGGACAACATGGTTGGCATGTTACAGGAAATGTGAATCGTTTCACGTTATTCTGACATAGAATAGTCTCATGAAAGGCGAATGAGGGTGTCTGTATTCTCCACTCCCTCTATGACCCTGATTCTATCAACTTCGCTGTTAATCTCGTCAATTGTGTTCCGCTTCACGTGGACGGCAATATCCTGGCTTCCTGTCAGTTCATAAACATCGTCGTACTTTCTCATCAGGGAATTGAGCACGGATTTTGTTTTTCTGGTTTCTGTCTTGATTAATATAATTGATGATATCTGGGTGTCTGTTGTCTCGATGGTGAATCTCCTTATGATTCCCGAGTCTTTTAGATGCTTGATCCTTTTTCTGACCGTGGCCTCGGATACATTGATGTTTCTTGCAATTTCCGAGTTGCTCATCCTGGAATTATTTCGCAGTATCTTGAGAATAAGTGAATCCTTCTCATCCACATCCGAACATGACCAATGGAAATATAATATTGTGCCTCATTATGTTTAACATCCTCCGCGCGTGAGCAGACAGCCGGTCAATGGTAACAAGGGCAGTTATTCAGCAGCTGCCTTCCTTTCAACCGAAAGCTGGCAGATCAATAAAAAAACTAGCGATACATGGTCTGTCCCTTGTTCTCGTCCTGTTTCCTCTTTGAGATCAGGGATCGTTCAACTTTCTTTAGCCGGATTATATTGGTAGCCTGGACCATGTACATTGGGAGCCCTGTGTTCTGGTCATTACCGGCTCTAAGAATGGAAACTATCTCCATCTTGATTTGTATTATTGATCCGTCGGCCAGCTTCACTGTAACCCATTTTGGTTCCTCTTCAAGCTCAAATTCAACAAGTTCCCCGTTTTCCGGGAAATTACCTGGCATTGCCATGCTGTGTATATTGTTATATTAATAATAAATTAACCCTATTTACAAAGTGAATGCGGATCGCTTGGAATTTCAGCACACATATGGAAGAGTAACTGTGATTGCAAGTCTTGATTTCCTTCCCCCTCAAAATCAGGCTGGGATTCCACCAACAACTTCGAATAGTCTCAGAACGTCAGTCTAAAAAAGACCTATCCTTATTTGTTCTTGATTTCCTCTTCCCGGTCGCGAAAAGTAGTGCTGTATATACAAATGCAGTGCCGAAAAATAAGAATGGAATCTCTATGATCAATCCTGTAAGGTTCAGGTAATACATACCATTCAATTTATACTGGGTTCCAGGAACCATTATAATGACGATGTTTGCGGACAGCGCCATAAGCAGCCCCAAACCAATGAGTTTTTCCTTTTCCAGTTTATCCGTGATATTTTGTATTCCGTCAGAAAACAGGGTGCCTGATCCAACTGAAACTCCAGCTACAAGTGCAGATAGAATTCCATAGTCTGATGAGTATCTGACTGCAGCAAGCGCCAGGCATATTGAAATAACTGCAAGTATAATAGACACGAGAAAGTATAGTGTCGCCCGATGCTTATCCATACTTGAGGAATACACTGTAGATCAATGATTATCAGGATAATAAATCTATTTCAGATTTTGTTATATGGATATTTGCGTATTCTCTTCTAATACGTTTCATAAAGATTTCCCAGAATTCTCAATTTCACAAACAATTATTTCTGGCACGATAGTGTCATTCCTGCATAATGAATAAAAATGAAAAACTGGGTTTACGGGAAGTTGCAGATGGTTCTCAGAGGATATCATTGATTTTGTCTTTTTTTAACAAATTCCATTCAATGGATCTGGATCGTTTGGCTTCTTTCCAATTTTCAGCACTTTTAATATAACCCAGAACTATAAACCGGTGCATTGCGAGGGTAACTAAGCTTGGCTAAAAGTGCAGGACTTAAGATCCTGTCCGGTAGCGGTTCGTGGGTTCAAATCCCTCCCCTCGCATTGTTGTAATCATGTCTTTGCTGCACAGACCATAATTTAAGGCGTTCATGCGAGCCGCATACCTGGGGCATTCCATTCCCAAGCACCGGTCTGTGCCCTTTTCAATAGATCCCGTTTTTCATTGCAGGACAGCGTTAATGCCAGGATACAGATGACAACTGCATACAATACGATTTTCTTAAATATTTACTTGAAATTCAAGCTGCGCTGGAGAAATATGGGTAAATTCGGAGGGACAATGGCCATCGCCTTTTCCACCTTTATTGCCTTTATGGGAATAGGGGTTGTTGATCCCCTCCTTCCACTGATCGGAAGACAGATGGGTGCCACACCGTTTCAGGTGGAATGGCTATTCACGAGCTACATAGCCGTCATGTCACTTTCGATGTTTATCTCTGGCTATTTCTCTACCAGATTTGGCAGTAAGAGAACCCTGATCACTGGCCTCTTGATTGTTGTGCTGTTTTCCACTCTTTCTGGTCTTTCTCCGAACATTACAATTTTTGCGATATTTCGAGGAGGATGGGGGCTGGGAAACGCTTTCTTCACCTCCACTGCGCTGTCAATAATTGTCGGAATTTCTGCCGGAAAACTGGAAAGGTCCATTACAATTTATGAAGCTGCGCTTGGTTTGGGGATAGCTTCTGGGCCTCTTCTTGGAGGCTTCTTGGGTTCGTTTGACTGGCGCTACCCATTCTTCGGAACTGCAACACTGATGGCCATTGGCTTCATCGTTACCATGGCATTTGTGAAGGAGCCCCAAACCCGGGAAAAACGCAGAACACCCATTGAGATAATCGAGGCGCTCGGAAACAGGCCAGTAAGGATCAATTCTCTCATAGCCCTTGGCTACAATTTTGGATTTTTCACAATTCTTGCCTATACACCTCTCACACTTTCCGGACTTACCACAATAGAGCTTGGAATCACGTATTTTCTCTGGGGGATACTGGTTGCGTTTTCGTCTGTGGTGCTGGTGCCCAGAATCATCAGAAGAATAGACAGACTGAATCTGCTGGAAATCAATCTTTTACTGTTTGCAATCATTTTTATCGTGATGGGGGAATTTCCGCTCTACAGGCTTGAGGCGATAGTCGTTTCCGGGCTTTTCTGCGGAATATCCAACGCATCCTTCACTTCCCTAGCAATGGAGGTATCACCTTACTCCAGGTCCGTGTCTTCAGCCGCATACAATTTCCTCAGGTGGGCAGGCGCTGCAATTGCACCCATACTTGCAGGTTTCCTGGGCCAAACCTATGGATTTTCATTCCCCTTCTTCGTGGTTGCACCCGTTGTAATAGTTTCATGTGCTGCGCTCTTCCTGTATGCGCCGATGCTGAGGGAATCCATTGGAACAAATATAACAAGAAGCCTGCAAATAAGCTCAGTTGACTGAATCTGAAATGTCTTCCATTTTTATATGCCGTATTAATAGAGTTTTATGAGGAAGGTTTCACTTAAATCTGGTCACCTGGAATTGAACAATAACCTCTGCAGGGAAGATGCGCATGCCATTGCAAGAGATGCTAACGATTATGAAATTTACAGGAACATCGGCAGTCATTCCTTTCCATTCCCATACAGGGAAAGCGATGCTTTGTTCTTCATCGAGAAAACAAGAGAATCTGGAAACGAGGTTTTTGCAATTGATTTCAAGATATTATATGACGGATCTTTTGCAGGGGTGATTGGTCTCAGTGATATCGACCAGACAAACAGGAACGCACATGTGGGGTACTGGATTTCCAGGGAATACAGAAACCGCGGGATAATGACCTCAGCGCTGTCGCTCATATGTGATTACGCCAGAGATGATCTTATGTTGAACAGGCTTCACACCAAGGTCCTGGAATACAACCCCTCCTCCATGAAGGTGCTGATCAAAAATGGATTTGCCATCGAGGGTTTCCTAAGAGAATCTTACATTTTTGAGGGAAAACTATATTCGGAATTCATCCTTGGAAAATTGCTGCGATCACTCCCACTATAGCTTTATGCCTGTTAGAGTCTTAGTATCGACGATGCTCGGCATTGTTCTTATCTTGTCAAGCACCATTGATTCTAGCTGTGAATAGTCCTTTGTCTCTATCTTGACGATCATGTCATATTCGCCGAACAGGGTATAGACCTCTGAGACATTTTCCAGTTGCGAGAGTTTCTTGAAAACTTCGCTTTCCTTCCCCGGAACCGTATTTATCAGCACAAATGCAATAACCAATCAGATCACCTCCTAAATAAGCCTGATTTACTATTAAAATTTGTGCAAAGAAAGAGCGTGGTTGCGTGTACCAGACCACCAATGCGTTCCATCGTGCATATTTCTGGGGAACAATCTGTGTACGATTAGACCTTCTCTATCACGCATGCATTGGAAAGACCGCCACCCTCGCAGACTGCTATGAGACCTTTCTTTCCGCCAAGTGTCTGCAGGCCGTTGATAAGCGTGGAAACTATCCTTGTCCCCGTAGCTCCCAGCGGATGACCAAGAGCAATTGCGCCTCCCATGGGATTCACTCGATCATTATCCACTCCAAGCTCCTTTTCCCATGCGAGCGGCACAGATGCAAAGGCTTCGTTCACCTCGAAGATGTCAATGTCGTCCGTTTTTAGGCCGGCCCGGGAGAGTGCCATCCTTGTTGCCGGAATTACGCCGGTGAGCATTATTATTGGATCGACCGCAGCGTAACCAAAAGAAACAAGTCTGGCGATTGGTTTCAGCCCCATTGAGTTTACCGCGCTCTTTGAAGCAAGTACACTGACACTTGCCCCATCCGATATCTGGCTTGAGTTACCCGCAGTGATATGATCTATTCCCGGGAAAGCCGGTTTAAGGGAACCCATCTTCTCCAGTGATACGTTTTCCCTTATTCCCTCGTCGATAGATATGATCTCCTTGCCAGTATTGATTGGAATTTTCTCACGATCTGCGATTTTTCTTGATCTTGATGCCCTGATGTGACTTTCCATGCTGAACTCGTCCATCCTGGTCCTGGATATTCCATATTTTTCCGAGATGAGGGATGCTGCCCTGGCCTGGCTGAACCAATCCCCGCCAAGTGAATAACGTGATCTGATCTCAGGGGTTATCGGAGTTCCAGTCGCACCGTCCTTTATGTTGCTGAACATTGGAACGCGCGACATTGATTCTATTCCAGCACAGATTTCAAGATCCGCGACTCCCGAGGCAATTTCTCCATATGCAAACTGCACTGCCTGTAGGCTGGAGCCGCATTGCCTGTCAATCGTGGTTGCCGGAACCGTTTCGGCAAGCCCAGCAGTGAGCCAGCTGTTTCTTGCCACGTTTGCGCCCTGCTCGCCTATCTGATCCACGCATCCTGCGATGAAGTGATCCGTGGAGGCGGGATCTATACCTGATTTCTCAATTGTCTTCCGCAGGACCTGGGCCAGAAGATGCTGCGCATGCACCCCGCTCAGTATGCCGTTTCGCCTTCCGATGGGGCTCCTCAGCGCTTCTATGATGTAGACATCCTCTGATCGTACCATTATGCTTTATTGTGCATGGTTTTTTTAAACCTTTGCTGCTGATCCTGTTCAGTGGAGATCTACCTGGCAATGCTTGGAATATTTCTGGGTGTGTCGCTGGCCGGCCCTCCCGGACCGGTGACTGCAGTACTGGTAAAGAGAGCATCTGTCTCCGTTCTGTCGGGTGTTTCAGTAGGCCTTGGTGCAATGTCTGCCGACCTTATCCTGATGATAATAACATTCTTCATAGGAATCACTCTTATCACCACCACCCTGGAAACATATGTTTTCATTATCGGTTCGGCATTTTTTCTGATAATGGCAGTACTTTCCCTCAAAAGCTCAAAAAGCGTGGATAGTGCTACCGGCAATGGGTATTTTTCTGGTTTGCTCATAGGAATCGTGAATCCCTTCCAGATAGGTTGGTGGGTCACTGCCGGCTTGAGTGTGTTCAAGAAATTCGGGTTTTTTCCATTCTATTTCATGTTTGTCGGGATCATTGGATGGGTTTTATTTCTCTCTCTGACTGTGAGAAAGAGCACGTTAAGATTCGGTGAAAAGGCAACAGATGCCATCCGGATTTTCAGCTTCGCAATACTGGCGCTTTTCGCTATATACTTTGCATATATTGGTTTGGTTGATCTCATTTAGAGTTCCCCTCCAAAATGAGATTCCCCAGGGCATTTCCCCTCATTTCAGGGAAATGTAAGAAACAGGATCTCTGTTAATGTGGACTTTTTCATCGATAAGCAAACCACGAGTGATGGTAATCCCTGAAGTCAATCATATATCTCTGCTTATCTCATCTGCCGCCAGGGTTACAAGCTTTGTCAGGAGTTCGTCGATGAATTTCAGTGCGACTTCGTCCTTCAATTCGCCATTATCTGTAAATTTTTGTCCTGCAAAACTTATGAATATCTCTGGTTTCTGAATGGTCGAAGCCTCGAGGAACTGCAACACCTGCCGCAGGTGATACTGTGCCCTTGATCCACCGAGCATTCCGGTAGATGCACTCATTATGGCAACAGGTTTCCCTTTAAATGGGTTTTTGTCCATGGGTCTGCTCACAGAATCTATTGCGTTCTTTATGAATCCGGGTATTGAATAGTTGTATTCCGGGGTTACTATGAGGATTCCGTTGGAGGATTCGAGGGATTTCCTGAAATCTTTCACAGCTTCTCCCGGGTTTTCCTCATTGTCTGGGTTGTACACGGGAATTCTGCTGATATCACAAATCTCAAGAGTTGAACCCTCAGGCATACGCATAGAGCACAATTTCAGTAACATGTTGTTGTATGATCCATGCCTGAGGCTACCGCCGAATCCCGCGATCCTAATTTCTCTGGCGATTGTCATTTCCTTGCATTTACCTGCGTTATATAAATATTCATTCCTGTTTTGCCTGCTGAGCCTCTGCTGGTTTCCTGCCTTTGAACCTCAAATAGATGAATAGAATGAATATGACAATAAGTACGATGATGAGCCAGAAAAATGCACTGTAAATACCGAAATTATGATACAGAGTCGAGTAAAATGTGCTGCTTGCTTCGCTTATGGCCTTCATGACTGCAACTATAACTGCGTCAAGAACTGCTGCCAGTGCCACGAGCACGATCATTATAACAACAAGAGAATATCTGTTTATTCTGAAATATTTCCTGATGCCTTTCTCTTCCATCCTTTGGTTATAATATGAGAATAAATATAGTTATACATTCAGATTCGATCTCATCCTCAACATGGGATTGTGGAACAGATGAGTTCCAAATAAACATTCACCAGATGAAAATGATATCCCCTCTCCTGAATACGGTATTCGGGATACGCTACTGCAGAGTGAGATCACTCCCCAACTGAAACCTCTAAATGAGTCATTTACGGGTTTTCGTTGGCTTCTCGGTTCATGCGATGTTGTAAATTTTCCCTAAATAACCGAGAGATGGTAAAGTATTTTATAAACAGAAAGATGTGAGTGCAATGGACTCAACGAGAGTCGTGTGGAAGGTCAGCGTTCTTGGTCCGGATGGATCGGGGAAAAGTTCCCTAATTTCTAGGATAATCTATGACTCTGATTCTCCTGACATCCAGCCGAGGAGCATCCTCAAGAAGAGCCTGTCCATCGACGACAGAGGAAAGAAGATACTTGTGGATCTCCTGTTTCTGGAGATAGATCCTTCCAATGGTGACGATAAACTTGTAGTGGGTTCAAATGCACTCATAGTCACCGCCGATCTCACAGACGAGGCCACCCTTTCTGATGCCTTTCTCTTCCATCC